>CBDULG010000291.1:0-4147 GCA_965367985.1 uncultured Rhodocyclaceae bacterium | reverse complement strand
TCGCGACCGTTCGAGCGCCTCACCATCGTCGAGGCGATCCGCAAGAACCACCCCGGCTTCAGCGCCGACCAGCTTACCGACACCGACTGGATTCAGCAAAAGATCAAGGGCTTCGGGGAGCCGATCAAGCCCGGCGGGCTGGGCAGTTTGCAATTGCAGTTGTTCGAAGCGTGCGCGGAAGCCGAGTTGTGGGCGCCGACCTTCATCGTCGATTATCCGGTCGAGGTCAGCCCGCTGGCGCGCGCATCCGGTAACAACCCGGAAATCACCGAGCGCTTCGAGCTGTTCATCGTCGGGCGCGAAATTGCCAACGGCTTTTCCGAGTTGAACGATCCCGAAGACCAGGCCGCCCGCTTCATGGCACAGGTGCAAGCCAAGGAGGCGGGCGACGACGAGGCCATGTTCTACGACGCCGATTACCTGCGTGCGCTCGAATACGGCATGCCGCCGACCGGCGGTTGCGGCATCGGCATCGACCGGCTGGTGATGCTGCTCACCGACAGCCCGGCAATCCGCGACGTCATCCTGTTTCCACAGATGCGCCCGGAAACCACCGAGTGATGCAGATCGCGCAACTTCAGGTGGCGTTCGATCCACGTGCCGACCGGCTCATCATGCGCATCGCCTCGCAGGCGCAGCAAGAATTCCGCATCGCGCTGACCCGGCGCCTCATCAAGGCGCTATGGCCGCACCTGCAGCGCATGCTCGAAGGTCATCTTGCCGCCGCATCGCCCGAAGCCTCCCCCGCCAGCGCAAACACTGCGCCGGCCAGCACGACGCCAGCCGCCGACCCGGCGCAGCCCGCGCAGCAGAACGAGGCCGCCGCCGAGGGGGCCGGCACCTACAACGAACCGTTCGATGACAGCAATCTCACTCACCCGCTGGGCACCGAACCCGTACTCGCGATGGAGAGCCGGCTGCAACCGCGCAAGGGTGCGATCTGCCGCGTCATGCTGGGCGAAATGCGTGCCCGCCAGGTCACCTTCGACTGCGATCGCGAACTCATGCTCGCGCTGTGCGCAATGATCCGCGCGACCGTCGACAAGGCCGACTGGAATCTCGATCTCGACACGCTCGCCAAACCGGCCGAGACCGGCAGTACGACGGTCAGGAATATCTCCTCGACGCTTCATTGATGCTCGCGCCCATCGAGCCGGCAACGCTCGAATTTTCGCCCGATGGCACGCCATGGTCGGCGCGTTTCGGCGACATCTACCATTCGAATCAAGGCGGGCTCGGGCAGAGCCGGCATGTCTTTCTCGCCGGCAATGATCTGCCGCCACGCTGGCAAGGGCGCGAGCGTTTCGTCATCGTCGAGATCGGCTTTGGCCTCGGACTGAATTTTCTCGCCACCTGGGCGGCGTGGCGTGACGATCCGGCGCGCGCGGATCGTCTCCACTTCATCGCCGTTGAAAGGCATCCGTTCAGCGCCGATGATCTGCGGCGCGCACATGCGCGCTGGCCCGAGCTGGGCGAACTTGCGTCGGGCCTCCACACACACTGGCCAGCGCTTACGCCGGGCATGCACCGCCTCTGGCTGGACGGCGGGCGCGTGGCGCTGACCCTGTGTTTCGGTGCCGCCGAACAGGAGTTGCCCCAGCTCGTCGCGCGCGCCGACGCCTTTTATCTCGACGGTTTTGCGCCCGCCCGTAATCCCGAGCTATGGTCAGCGCGTCTGTGCCATCAGCTCGCCGCGCTCGCCAAGCGCGACGCCACGCTGGCGACCTGGTCGGTTGCGGGGCAAGTCCGCCGGCACCTCGAATATGCGCGCTGGCATGTCGCGCGCGCGCCCGGATTCGGAGACAAGCGCCACATGCTGCGCGCACAGTATTGCGGGAAAAGCGCAGACGACGCGGCGCGCCGCGAGCGGGAGGCCGTCGTGCTCGGTGCAGGACTTGCAGGCACCAGCGTGGCGCAGCGCTTGGCGGCGCGCGGATGGTCGATCCGGGTTGTCGATGGCGGCGCGGCTCCGGGCAACGGCGCCTCGGGCAACCACGTCGGCATTCTGCGGCCCCATCCGAGCGTCGACGACAATCGCCTGGCGCGCCTCAGCCGTGCCGGCGCGCTCGCCGCAGTGCATCATCTCAAGGCATTGGAGCACACCGGGCATCCGGTGCGCTGGGCCGCCTCGGGCGTCTTGCACCTCGCGCGCGATGCAGAGCACGAAGCACGCCAGCGCGCGATCGTCGAAGCGCAACAACCGCCCGTCGACTTCCTGCGTTTCGTCGCGCTTGCCGAAGCGCAGGTCATCGCCGGCTGGCCCGTCACCGCGGGTGGCTGGTGGTTTCCTTCCAGCGGGTGGGTGCAACCGCCTTCGCTGTGCGCTGCGAATCTCGCGGCAGCAGGCATCGCGGCACGCTTCAACACACGCATCGAGCGCATCGACAAGCGCGGCGAAACCTGGCGGCTGTTCGACACATGCGGCCAAACGATCGCAGAAACACGCACGCTCATCGTCGCCAACGGCGCAGATATATGCCGCTTCGACCCAACGGCATCGCTGCCGGTGCGCAGCGCCCGCGGCCAGATCACTCACCTGGCCGCAGACCGCGGCAGCGCACCACGCGTGGTGGTGTGCCGACAAGGCTATGTCAGTCCGGAAGTCGACGGCGTACGCAGCGTCGGCGCGAGTTTCCTGCTCGATGATGACGCAACGGAACTGCGCGAGGCCGAACACGCCGAGAACCTCAACAAGCTCGATAACGCGCTTCCCGGCTTTCCTGCGCGCTTCTGCGGAACCGCCGGGCGCGTCGGATTCCGCCCCGTATCGCTCGATCGGTTGCCGATCGTCGGCGCGATGCCACAGCCTCAATCCCCAGCACCCGACGCGCGACTCTCGGCCATTGCACGACAGCCTGGGCTGTTCGTTGTCTCGGGTTTTGGTGCGCGTGGCCTGGTGTGGTCCGCGCTCGTCGCTGAAACCCTGGCCAGTGACCTCGACGGCGATCCGCTACCGCTGGAACGCGACCTCCAAGACGCCATCGATCCGGCGCGCTTCCTCGTCAGGCGTGCCCGCCGTGTGGCGGCGGCCGGCGACACCGCGGATTTGTAAGGCTTTTTTTCCGCTGTAGTCGCAGTATGCTGCAATGCGTTATACGCTCATCACCAATTCTGTGGAGCGCCAGAAAATGCGCAAATCTCTTCACCCCGTCCAGTGGCTGGCTGCCGGCGCAGTCACTATTTTCTGCCTTACCGGCACCGCGGCGTTTCTCGGCTGGTTGCCCGGCAGCGCTGCAAACGCGCCTGAGCAACTGGTCACGAATACTGACGATGCAGTCGAAGGCGAGAAGACAGTCAACGACAATGTAATGCCAAGCGACACGCCGCCCGCCCTTGCCGAAGCCGAGCCCGCGCCGGCCCCGCCGGTGGTTGCCAAAAAGCCCGCGGCGAAAGTCGTGGCGCCACGCGAGGTGGTCACGGCGCCGGTCGCCGCCCCGCAACCCGTACGTAACCTGTGCGCCGATTGCGGCACCGTCGTCCGCGTCGAAACGGTCCAGCAACGTGGCAAAGGCAGTGGCGTCGGCGCGGTTGCCGGTGGCGTGGTTGGCGGCATTCTCGGCAACCAGGTCGGCAAGGGAACGGGACGTGACCTGGCGACCATTGCGGGCGCGGTCATCGGTGGCGTAGCCGGCCATAACGTTGAGCGCAACATCACCCCGCGCGTCCGCTATCGCACTACCGTGCGCCTCGAGGACGGCCAGATGCACAGCTTCACCCAGGATGCGCCGCCCGCCTGGGGCCCAGGCGATCAGATTCAGGTGCCGTTCGAAACAACGGAAGCCGCCCCCGCCGGCACATCGCGCAGCGGAATCTACGAGAACGACGCGGCGCGATTCTGAACGGTGGCACGGGCGCAGCCGGTGTGACAAGCGGGAAACCCGCAAGCGCCCCGCGAGCGCCCGGGCCAGCGCAGCGTACGGCAGATGCACCCGGGCCTTGGCGCCTGTGTCGGCAGGACGATAATGGCAACGTTTTCGTTGTAGACACCCTGCCCGATTACGCCACCGCGCGCCAACGCTGCGACGCCTTCGAGGCCCTGGGTCACAAGCAGACCTACTGGATCGAGCCGACAGGAAAACCCGCCTGAGCGGGTGCCTCACATGCGAGAGGCGTCCAGTCTCGTAGGTTGGGCAGAGCGAAGCGAAGC
>CBDULG010000290.1:0-4155 GCA_965367985.1 uncultured Rhodocyclaceae bacterium | reverse complement strand
GATGCAGGCCGAGTTGCTCATGCTGCGCTCACCCGGCAGATCGGCGGTGGTGCGCTCGAAGGCTTCGACCTGCGCGAGTGTGGTCGGCACATCGGGCTCGTCGGCGCGCGCCATGTGCGTCATCAGCACGATCGCGTCCACCGTCGGCAGCGCACTGAGGCGGGCGTGCGCGGTCGCCATGTATTCCGGCGCGACGCCGGCACGGTGCATGCCACTGTCCATCTTGAGCCATATGGTGAGCGCGCGGCGGGGTGGCACGCGTTCCATCAGGTCGATCTGTTCGCGCTGATGGACCACCAGCCACAGATCGTGTTCGGCAGCGCGCTCGATATCGTCGGGACCGAACGCGCCCTCGAGCACCAGAATCGGTCGTGTGATGCCGCCGGCGCGCAACACCAGCGCCTCCTCGAGCACCGCTACCGCAAAGCCGTCGGCGATGTCGGACAGGGCGCGCGCGCAGCGCACCGATCCATGGCCATAGGCGTCCGCCTTGATCACCGCCAGTGCCCGCCCGCCGTGGCGCGAGCGCGCAAGTTGGTAGTTACTGCGCAGCGCGTCGAGGTCAATGCGGGCGAAGGCGGGTCGGCTCATACGGTGCTCCGGTGGGCACCCGCAGGCGCTATGCCTCGCGGGGCGGGCGGTGGGCGGCCGGTATCAGGCGGCACGGCGGCCGGCGGCCGTTTCGGGCGGGTGTCCGTTGATCTGATTGGTGGTGAGCTTGCCCGATCCACAGGCCATCGTCCAGCCTCGCAGCGCGCGGCATACCCCTCATCTGCGGCGCCCAGCCGAGCATTGCGCAGGCGCGCACCGTCGAAGCGCTCTGCGCCGGTCCCAGAGCGCGACACCCGGGGCGGCCGGGCGACCCGTATCGCCGCCTGCGTCGCGAGTGCCAATCACGTGTTGCTTTCGCGCGACATTGGCGGGTCATCCGTCCGGCTTCGTCTCGGGTAGCATGGTAACGACATCCTTTCAGGCAGAGGTCGAATGGTCGCCGAAACGTGGCGCTGATCGCATGTCCCGCCCGATGGATCGTCACCGCATGTTGCACTTCGCGTGTGACTTCGCGGCAACCACTTCGCGACTCAATCATTGTATTTCGCTGGGAGTGACAGATGACTAGACGAGTTTTCAAGGTAGCCTCGGCCTTCGCTTGCCTGGGCCTCTTCTTTTCTGCATCGGCAACGCACGCCAATTCAATCGCTCCGGTCGACTTCGAGGGCTTGATGCTGGGTGCCGAGATCGTCGGCCCGGTCGGTTCTGAAGTTGAAGACAATTTCACGTTCACCGACGCGCTCGGAAAAGTGATCGCCATCGCCCATCTGAGCAGCTCGGTGTCTTGCGATGCGCGTTTCCAGAACGACTGTTCGGACACCGCGGTCTCCGGATTCAGCGACGTGGTCTATACCTATCGGCACCTCGTCATACCGGGCGCGGATCTCGCGATCGATGATCCGCCTTTCAGCGCACCGGACGAGATTGTGGACTTCAATGATGTCACTGAGTTTCGCCTGCAGTTTCCGGCGCACGGCTTTCTCGACGTCGCCGGTTTCGATTTCCGACAAGCAGTCGATGCCATCGGTGGCACTGGCATCGGCGTCGAGCAACTCAGCGATGGGAGCCTGTCGTGGACAGTGCCCAAGGGATCGGACTGGAATACCGGCGAACCGATCACCTTTTTCTGGCAGTCGACTCAGCGGCCCACCGGGCCGACCGGGGTGTATGCAACCACCAACCAGACCTTGAGCGGGCTGGCCAACGGGCCGATTCCTGCCGTGCCGGAACCCGCGACCGCAGTGCTCATGCTGGCGGGCCTGGCCGTCCTCGAAGGTCGCCGCCGAGTCCGGGCGAAACGTGCGGCGTGACCGGCGGGTTGCACGGACCGCGCTTCGACGTGCGGTCCCGCGCGTTGCGCTGCGGCGTGCCGACCGGAAGTTCACGAAACGCCTGCGCACCGACTTGGTCTATTCTTCGCTCATTGCCCTGTTCAGGATAGCCCCATGCCCGCCAAACCCAACGACGCCCGCAACGCCATCGCCCGCCTGATCGGCCTCACGCTGATGGCCGACGGCCGCCTCGCCAACCGCGAACTCGAAGCGCTCGACACGCACGACATCCCCGCGCTCATCGGCCTGTCGCGCGATGCCATCCTGCAGGCGGTGATCGACCTGAGCCGCGAAGTTCTCGAAGAGAATCGCGGCGAGCGCGTCCGTCTGCTCGACCCGGCCCACATCGACGCTCTGCTCGACGCCATCACCGACACCGACCAACGCCTCGTCACCGCGCGCGCCATGCTGGTGCTGTCCAAAGCCGACGGCACGATCAGCGATGCGGAGCAGTCGCTGCTACGGCGCGCGCTGGAGCGGTGGGGGTTGTCGTTGGACGTCGTTGGCGCGTAGCCGTGCACTTCGTGCTGGACACGAGTTAGACGAGATTTCTCAACAGTGTTGAAATCAACCCAAGGACAAATAGCGCCGCAACCAGGTAAGCGCAACCGCGCAAAAGAGCGGCAACAGCGTGAAGCACTCGGGATCGCGGTTGCGGAAGTGGTGCTTGATCGCCGGTCGATCGGGGTTTTCGCGCATGTTGCCCGTTGCTAGTGGAATTTAACTTCGCACTTCCGGCGTTCACGACGGACGCAAGAAAACCTGACCGTGCAGTCGTGAACGCTGGAAATAACCAAGCAAACGCGCCTTTGCGCGTGGCTGTTGCGTCCTCGCTCGACTGGCTTGAGTAGTCTTTAGTGTGGAGCAGGCTATCGATCTCATCGGCGATCGGTGCGTACAGGTCACGTCGTCTTCTCAGACGCGTGAGGAGCATTCTTGCATCGTCTGAAGTATCTGGTGTTTGCATGCAGGTCTTGAGGTCGACCACGAGTGCGCTTTGCTCTTCAAAGCTCAGCGCTGCGCTGGTTTCGACCGCCTCCGCCAAGCTTCCAAGATACGAAATGGGGACTTCAGGTGGTGAAGGCAGCGGATCGGGTAATTTGGTCGCCGGTGGTGCAGCGGCAATGGCTCGCGCCAAGCGAAGTGCCGCATCGCGATCTTGAGTTCGATAATCGACGTACTGAATTTTCGATAGCGCTTGTGGCAGCAGATTGTCGGAAATCCCCTCCGACACAAGCACGGGGAGGATCGGCTTTCCAAGATTTGCGGCGTAGGTGTACTCGCGCTTGCAGGCAGTCGAATTCAAGGATTCGGGATCCAGCACCAAGACGAAAAGCTGGCAGTCACGTATATGTTCAAGGATCTGATCCCACCATGTTTGCCCGCCACTCAGTTCCTTGTCGAACCACGCGGAGTACCCCAAGGCCACGATGTCGCTCGCTAGACTCTTCGTTGTGGCGTCGCTTTTTCGGCTGTAGCTAATAAAGACTTTCAGCGTCGACATGTGTATTGCCTCCTGAAACGCACTGTCATCCCGCTTATCACGCGTAAATCGAGCGTTAAGACTCTCCGCCCCTAGTTCCGAGGGTGGGTCGAGCACGGGCGGTGCGGCGGAATGTCGGCCGCCAAGCCGCCCTACAACGTCTTCAAATACTCCACCAGCGCCGCCTTGTCCTCATCGGCCAGCGCCGTACCAAAATCGTGCCCCTGATTTCCGCCGCCCTTGAGCCGGGTGTCGTGCAGGCTGCCGTAGTATTCGGCCTCTTCGCCGGCGGTGACGTAGCCGACGCGCTCGGGGTCGTAGAGGTTGTAGCCGCGCCAGAAGGTAACGGGGCGCGCGGCAGGCGGTTCGAGCAGGTCGCGCAGGGTGGGGACGGAGCCGTTGTGCAGGTAGGGCGCGCGTAGCCAGATGCCGTCGAGGAAGGCGGCGATGTAGCCGCGCAACGGTTCTTCGACCAGGCCGTCGCGCTGGATGCCCATGTCGGCCACTACCTTGTTGGCTTCGAAGGCGGCGCGTTCGTTCCAGGTTTCCATGCGGTCGCGGCTGGTGCCGACTTCTTCGACGGGGACGACGGTGCCGGTGCGTTCGCTGGCGTGGCAGCGCGCGCAGGTGGCGTCGAACACGGTCTTGCCCTGCGCGGCGAGGGTCTCGTCGATGGGGAATGGATACTCCGGCGCCTGGCGTGCGGTGAGGTAGCCGAGCATCCAGTCGACATGGCCGAGGAATTCCTCCTTGTCCTTGGGCGGGGCGCCGAGCAGGCCGAGCGCGGAG
>CBDULG010000289.1:0-4158 GCA_965367985.1 uncultured Rhodocyclaceae bacterium | reverse complement strand
GGGCGCCCTGCCTGCCACCGATAGCCGTGTGAATCCGGCCCGACCGGAAGACCTTTCATTCTCATCACCACTCCCGGAACGGAATGCCGTTCATGCCGGTGCGCTCGCTGAGCGAGTACACGTCGAACACGTCTTCGCCTTCGGACGGCGCCTCGGGCGGGCTGGCGTAGCTGCGCAGGCCCCAGGTTTGCTCGGCGGGCGTGTCGGCGTCGGGGTAGAACGGATCGCGCGGAATGCGGCGCAGGAAGTAGATCAGGCGCGGCTCGGGAGAGGTGATGTCGCGCACCCCTTCGACCAGCGTGCGCAGTTCAGGCGGATAGCCGCTGCCATCGGCCTGCACGGCGATTCGTCCTGCCTCGCCCGCGGCTTTGTAGTCGTCGAGTGCGTCGCGGATCTTGCGCAGCGCGACACGCAGTTCCGATTCCTGCGCGCGCTGTGCGGTGACCTGCGCGAGCGGCAAGGCGACGCCGGCGAGCACGCCGATGATGGCCACGGTGACGACCAGCTCGATCAGCGTAAAGCCGGCCGGTCGTCGCGTGCTCATGGCGTGATGCTCACATTCAGGCCGCCTCCGGGCGACACCGGCTCGGTTCTGCCGTCACGCGCGATCATCGCCGACACCGGCGCGATGCTGACGTTACCGATGGTGCCGGGCCGGGTTGTAAAGCTGGCGGTAGCGATGACTTCGTCCTGTCCGGACGGAATATCGACGACCAACGTACCGGGTTCGCTGGCATCCGGTGCGTCGATGCGGCCGGGGTCGTATTGCAGAGTGACCTGCCCGCCGTCGATCACCCCCGCACCGGTGACGCGAATACTTACCTCCACGCTGCCGCCCGCCGACACTTGCGCCGGGCCGCTGACGCTCACCGCCAGTGGCCCGAGCGCTCCATCCGCGCCGCGCTCGCCAGAGGCGTCGGCTTCGTCGTAGGGATCGCGCTCATCGTATTCGTCGGGAAGCGGATCGCCGGGCGTGACCGCTTCAGGCGGAAAGTCGCGACCGCGTCCTGCGAAGAATGATTGATTGCGGTCGAAATCAGCGCCGAATCCACCGCGCCGGCCCGCGCCGCCCGCCATCACCGGCGAGTTGTCGCCGGAAAGCGCGAGGCTGCCCGGCGCCGTCGGGCGGAAGGTCAGCGGTTCGGCGCCGATGTTTGTTTCCGTGCCGGCCGGTTGCAGCACGCGTGCCACGTCCGGCGTAATGACGTTGCGGATCACGCGCGGCGTGATGAGCAAGACGATTTCGGTGCGGTCGGCCGTGTCGCGCTGGTTCGAGAACAGGCGGCCGATGATCGGAATTTCGCCGAGTCCCGGCACGCGGTTGCCGACCGAACGTTCCTCGTCCTGCAGCAAACCGGCGAGCACCTGGGTCTCGCCGTCCTTGAGGCGCAACACCGTGGCCGCAGTACGGGTACCGATCTGGTAGGCCAGCGAACTCGACGGTCCGGGCACTTCGCGCACGATATTGCTCACCTCGAGGCCGATCTTGATTTCGACTTCGTCCGACAACAGCACGGTGGGTTTGACGTCGAGCTTGAGGCCGACATCGAGATACGTGACCGAGGCCGACACGCCGACGTTGGCGGTCGCGGTGGTGGTGAATACGGGCAGCTTGTCGCCGATGTGGATCTTCGCTTCCTCTGCGTTCTTGACCCGGATGCGCGGATTGGCGAGCAGGCTGGTGTCGCCGTCTTCATGGCGCAGATTGAGCAGCAAGGCCGGGTTGGCAACGAAGGGCACCAGCCCGCCGCGGTTGCGCAGATTGATGAGACTGCCGGCCAACTCCGCCGACGTGCCGGTGCCATTGAGCGCGCCATAGCCGATCTGGTCGGGAAAATCCAGGCCGAGTTCGAGCAGCTTGGTACGCTTTACTTCGAGCACTTCGACCTCGAGCATCACCTCCGGCTCGGCGACGTCGAGCGACTGGATCAACTGCGCCGCCAGCGCGATCGCCTCGGGCGTGTCCTTGACCACCATCAGACGCAGCTTCTCGTCGACAAACACGTCGCGCGATTTGGTGAGCATGCGCACCATCGCCTGCGCCTGGCGCACATCGGCGTTGGCCAGGTAGAAACTGCGCGTCACCAGTTCGCGATACTGCTTGGCCTTGGCGGTGGTCGAGGGGTAGATGAGCACCGAATTCGAATTGAGCACCTTGCGCTCGATCTTTTGCGTCGCAGTGAGCAGGCGCAGCACTTCGTCCACGGTCGTGTCGCGCACATTGATGGTGATGCGGGCATCGGCGCGCACGTCGCGGTCGAAAACGAAATTCAGTCCTGCGGCACGCGACAGCGCTTCGAACACGTTCTGCAGCGGCGCATCGCGAAAGTCGAGCGAGACCGGCTTGCTGAAGGGTCCCTTGACCACCGTTTCGGCAGGCGGACGCGCCCGCGCCCGCGCTTCGTCGATGCGCCCGGCGAGCATGCGTCCCCGCGCATGCGCCGGATTTTCCGCCAGCACGCGGCTGACGATGGTCTCCGCCGCGTCGATGTCGCCGGCATCGAGCGCCCGGGTCGCGCGACTGAGTTCGACGCCATGCTGCTGTTCGCGTGCGAGCAATTGCTTGCCGATCGTGGCGCGGGTCTCCTGCGGCGCAAAACGCAAAATCTCGTCGTACAGGCGCCCTGCTTCGGCCACCTGACCGGCACGCGCGGCGCGCTCTGCGGCGGCCAGCCGTCGCACGATGACGCGCTCGCGCTGGCGCAGATAGAAGGTGCGCAGTTCGCGGTCTTGCGGATCCGCCGCCACCCGCGCCTCCAGCCGGCCGAGCACGGCGAGGTCGTCGCCGGTGGCGAAATCCGCGCGCGCCTGCTCGATCGTCCGGTTTCCCATCGTCATGCAACCGGCAAGCAGCGCGGCAAGCAGAAACGCGGATACGGTTTTCAGGCCTTGAGTGGGTTTGGTCATCGGGCGTTCGTCAGGTTGATGCGCTGTTTTTCGTTCAGCGGCAGATACGTCAAGGTCACGGCGTTTTCATCCACGGCGTCGACACGATAGCGCCCATCCAGCACCTGGCCGATGCGGGCGGTCACCAGTTGTTGGTCCTCGAGCAGAAAAAGCGTGCGCTTGCCGCCTGCCTCGCGCAACGAGCCGATGTAGGTGTACGGCAGCGCAGGCGCGCGTGCCGGCGGGCGCGCGGTGACGCGGGGCTGCACGGCGCGTATGGGTTGCGGCGGCGGCACGCCGAATACGGCGGGCGCGCGTTCTGCGAATTGCGGACGCGGCGCCTCCAGCATGGCGATGTCCAAAGGCGCGCTCGCAGTGGATCGCGCGGCTCGAACTTGGGCGGCACGCGTTTCGCTTGGCGCGCCATCAGCCGCCTCCTCGACATCGAGGGTAGACGCCCACCAGGTCGCCACCAGCGTCAGCGCCAGCGCGCCCCAGGTCAGGAACTGCCGCCGGTTCACTCGCCACCTCTGACAAAGACCGACAGGCGAACGTCGGCGAGCACGAAGTCAGTGCCGGGCGATTCGCGCTTGATCGAAAGCTGGTCGATGCTGGTACCGGCGTCGGCGCGCATCACCGTGGCCAGCCAGGCATGCACATCCTCAAAGCGGCCGCTCATTGGCAATGACGCGGTAATGCGCACCAGCGGCGTGCCGGACACCAGCGCGCTGCGATAGTCGCCACGCTCCGGCAGCAGCCCGAATTCGTCGGCCGACACATGGATGCCGGCGAGCACGTTGGACAAGTCCGAGGCGGGTGCGAAGCGCGCGTAAAAATTGGCGAGCCGCGCGCGATCGGTCAGTTGCGGGGTCAGTGGTGCAGCAGCCACTTTGAGCAGACGCGTGCGCTCCGCAGCCAATGAGTCGAAACGGGCATCCTGCTGATGCTGTGCCGACAGCCCGAAGGCCAACGCAAACGCCAACAGCGCGACGCCCAGCGCGCCCGCCCAGCCGGAACGCACGATGGCGCGCAGCATGCGCTCGCGCAGGCGGTCGACAGCGGTCGGTTCGTGCGCCGTCACGGCTGCCCCCATCCGCTATTGACGTTGAACACAAAGCGGCCAAGCGCCTGCTCGTAGCTCACCAGTTGAACGTCGTGCAAGGCTTTGTCGCCTTCGAGGCGCGCCAGAAAATCGAACATCGCCTGCAGGCCGTCTGCCTGCGCAGTAAGGTTGAGCACGCCGCGCGCGCCGTCGGGCGCGATCGACAACAG
>CBDULG010000288.1:0-4180 GCA_965367985.1 uncultured Rhodocyclaceae bacterium | reverse complement strand
AATTCCGGGATTCTGGATGAGTCTGGCGGACAAGTGCCGCCTCGCGGACCACGCCAGCGCAAATCGCGGCATGCAGCGTTTCAGACAACATCGTCGCGAGGTTCGATATCGAAGTGAAGGACTTCCGCACGAACGCCAAGCTTCGAGTACAGCGAAATCGCCGGGTCGTCGCCACCGTCCGCCTGCACGAAGATCACATAAATTCCCCGTTTCGCTGCGAGCACCCTGAGCCGCTCGATCAGGGCGGTGGCAACCCCGCGCCGACGGTGCGCCTTGCTCACGGCGAGGTCGAAGATATAGAGCTCGGAACGCGCTTGCTCGAACTTCGGCAGCACGTAACCCGTCAACCCACCGACAACACCGCTTGCCTTGACGGCCGCAATCGCCACAAAGGTGTCGCTCTCCAACAGGCGCCGGAGATAGCTGTCGTCCGGTTGTCTGGCAGTGTAGGTTGGCAAATCGCCGAACGCCTGCCCGAACAGTGTCAGCATATCGCGCAGCACGAGTACGTCCGGCGCGCCAAGAACGCGTATCTCGATTGAATCGCCCATAGTATCTGCCGTACATGATCGCCCCTGCGGCCCCAAAGTTTCGCCCGGACCCGCAGAGGCCGTTGCTATCGCTTACCGCCTCCGGCGGTCCCGGGCACGATGCCTCGTGCCGTCAGGTCCGCGCGGTCAGCAACCCAAGGTACATTGTCCCGCACCATCGAATTCCATCGTCTTTCCCGAAAGCGGGACATGCACCGGCACCGACACCGCGTTCATGAAGCTTTCCGTCTTGCTGCCCGGGCGCACCTTCCCCTCAGCGGTGCCAACTTCGTTTGCATGCGAGGCAATAACCGACGCGGGTTTGACGAGGTCGTTGATCACGTAGGCCGCCTCGACCGGACCCGTGGTGAAGCCGTCGCCGATGTTCATGACGGCGAGCTTGGCGTCGTAATAATTGCGCACCACCAACTCCTGGTCCGCGGTGATGCCGGTATCGCCGGAAAGGTAGGTCACCAGGTCGTTGCTGAATCGGAGGACATAGCCGGTTGCCGGGCCCACGCTACCGGCGATACCCGCCGCCTTCATGGCCTCGCCAAGCCGATCGCCGAAATAGTCGGGATCGAGGCCGTTGCTGTGTAGCGCCTTAACGGTCGCGATCTGGACACCGCCAACGGTCACACTTCCACCGAAGCGGACCAGCATCGAGTCGGCCGGATCACCACCATTCGCCTTGAGTTTCCCGGCAAAGAACGGCGGCATCTCACTGCCCGTCACGATCTTCGACTTCTTGGCGAGCGCAATGTTGACCGCGTTGGAGTTGGGCATTGCCGACACCGATACATCCGGCTTCTCGCAACTGCCGGCGTTTGGCGCCCCGATGTGCGCGTTGCCCACATGATCGCCGTGCATGTGACTCACGAGGATGATGTCGATCTTGCCGAGCCGCGGATCGTCCGCCCCGGCGACGGTGCGGCCGGGATCGTAGAGAATTCGCGTGCCGTTGGGGTCCTCGAACACCAACGCACGATCCAAGCGGCAGAACTCACCCTCGATGCCGCCAAGCGGTGTCACTTTCACTGTCTCGGCCAGCGCGGGAAATGCAAGCAGCGCGCCGATGGCGCCCAGGCAAGCGATTCTGGTTGAGTGACTAATCATGCCCATAGCTTCCTCCTGTCGTCGATTGATTTCATTCGAAGTCGTGTCTGCGGCCGACGATGCTGAGGTCGCAATTACGTCGTCGATTCGTGGCGATAATGCCGAATTACGCAGCGCGCCGCGCACCCGACTGGGCGATACGATAGCTTGAACGCATCGTCTGGGCCGTCTTGCACATAGTAGGCCATTGCAAAAAGTCGCGCGAAGGGCGCTTAGAAAGATCTGACGCCCCATCCGGGTGGCACGCGGGCCTGAATCGGCTCCTCGCGAGCGCTAGCCCATGAAATCGTGGCCCCAGAGCTTGGTCGTCGCGTGATGCTTGACCTGCCACACGGCATCGTCGACCAGCAACCCGCCCCAGCCGTATTCCAGGGAAAAGCCGGACGGCGTCTTCATGTAGAACGAGGTCATGCGGTCGTTCGAGTGCTGGCCCAGCGAAAGGACAAGCGGCAGCTCGCGGCTGCGCACAAGGTCGTACGCGCGCCCCACGTCTTCAAGGGCCCGGGTCTCCAGCATGAAGTGGTGCAGGTAGCCACTCTCCATGCCGTAGCACTCGTTGATCAGGGCGAGGCTGTGATGGCGCGGGTTGCAATGCAGGAATATGGCGTCGAGCTCGTCCCAGACGATGTAGTCGGTAACCGAAAAACCAAGAACTTCCTGGTAGAAGCGTGCCGCCTTGTCTTTGTCCTTCGCCACCAGCACCACGTGCCCGAGCCCGAGCGATCCGCAGTTGAATCCCGACATCGGGCGGGATGGCTGGATCGGCACGTCGTCCGTCAAGGCACCGCAATAGATCTCGAGCGGGACGTCGTCCATGTCGCGGAAGCGGAACAGGGCCTCGACCTTGCGGTCGGCGAGGTCCTCAAGCGTACCTTCGGTGATGGAAAATCCTCGTTCGGTGACCTTCCTGCGCACTGATTCGTATTCGCCCCGAGTTGGCACTTCCCAGCCGATGGCCGCGACCGAATCGGTGTTCGCGCGGCGCAGCGTGATCCGGTGATGGTGCTCGTCAAAGCGCAACCGCACCCGATCGGCGCCTTCGTCACGGCGCGCCTCGGCGCCAATGATGCTGGCAGCGAGGTCGCGCCAAGCATCGATGTCTGAGACGTCGAGAACAAGATACCCAAGCTGACTAACGCCCATGTCCTTCTCCTTAATTTGTCCGAGGCCCTCGGTGTGGATGGCCAGCGCTATCCAGCCCGAGCCAATTGTCGCGCCTTTGCCGGCGCATGTCTTGATATCTGGTCAACACACAGGCGTCGACATGCACCCTGCTCCACTTATTAGCCACCCATCTGCTTGAATCCGGCTACCCCATACGCACGGTGCCGGAACTGCTCGGTTACTCGGACGTCTCGAGGACGATTATCTAAGCCCGCGTTCTGAATCGCGGTGGTCCGAGCGTGGTTTCGCCGCTCGACTTGGACCGCCGGTGAAGCAAATGACACTGAAATACGGGGCACGTCGTGAAACCCAGCGGCCGCAAACTCATATTTAAAGAATCAGGCTTCAAATTCTTTCGCGTCCATTTCGATAGGTCAGCGCGAACGCCAACGCGATTCCGTGATCGCCTGTCGTACCATCTGGCTCATTGAGGAGATTTGCCCATGAAAGCCATCGTTACCGGAACCAGCCGTGGCCTCGGCGCTGCGATTGCGGCGAACATACTCGTGCGCGGCATCGCCGTGCTTGGCATCGCCCGTCAGCCAAATGCGGCGCTGGCTGCGCGCTTTGGTGCGCATTTCACCCCCGTACTGATTGATCTGGCAGATACGCGGGCGCTTGCCGAATTGATTGCGGACGAAGCATTGTCCGAGTTCCTGGCGGGCGACGAGCAATCTCTGCTGATCAACAACGCCGGCACAGTTCAGCCAATCGGGCCGCTCGGCGGTCAGGGCGCGGCCGCAGTGGCGCAAGCGGTGTGCTTGAACGTGGCGGCGCCGCTGATGTTGGCCGATGCGTTCGTGGCGGCGACGCAGGCAGCGGGTGACCGGCGCATTCTGCACGTTTCAAGCGGCGCGGCGCGCAAACCTTATGCGGGGTGGGCGGTGTATTGCGCGAGCAAGGCGGCGCTGGATCACCACGCCCGCGCCGTTGCCGAGGACGGTGTGCCCGGCTTGCGTATCGGCAGTGTCGCGCCGGGCGTGCTCGACACGGACATGCAGGGCGAATTGCGAAATACCCGCGAGGCAGATTTTCCGGCCCGCGAGCGCTTTGTCGCGCTCAAGCGCGAGGGTGCGCTGCTGGCGCCGGCTGAATGTGCGGCGAGGCTGGTGGACTATTTGCTGTCGGACAGCTTTGGCGAATCCGCGGTCGGTGATCTGCGCGACCTCTGAATGTCCGGGAACGATGGGTCGTTGGATGCGCCGGATGACGGCGACGCCCGATTGACGAAGCGGGTGCTGTGCGAACAGGCCGTTGGTCAAGCGCAACACATTTGACGTGGTCGGCGCGGTGTGAGGGGTCAATCCGCAATATGCGGCCGCCAGAAACACGAACGCCCCGCACCGGGGCGTTCCAATCACCGCAATTGG
>CBDULG010000287.1:0-4186 GCA_965367985.1 uncultured Rhodocyclaceae bacterium | reverse complement strand
GTCGGCACGCCATAGGTTGCGAGCGCGGCGCCCAAGGCTGCTCCATCCTCGATCGTTAACACAACGCGGTCGCCCGGGACAAAATGACCCGCATCGTCGATCCGAAACACCTCGTTTGGTCGGCCAAATGCGTACGCAATCCGCGCCCCGCCGCAACCACCCGGCTCGCTGCATCGCCCGCAGCCCACTGGGCGATCATCCACACGAACCCATGCGGTCGCCGCCAATGTGCGAACAACCACCGCACGTGCTTCTATCATTGCGGCACCATCGTCATGCCGTCACCAAGGCGACGCAGCGCCTCGCGCGGCGCCTCCCCAAGCACGGTCAAACGCTGTCCATCGACGGCGCGCGCATAAACGCCGATCGACCCTGCCGAAAGAAATCCCTTTGCGTCGCTTCCGGGATGAGGCGCGCCGGTATCGGGTTCGATAAACACAGAGATACTCGTCAGGCCGTCGGAATAAACGAGATGCAGCGCCTCGTGGCCATCTACACCCACCTCGCGTCGAATACTCGACATCAACCGATACCCAGGCAAGGCGTCGGTGAGTTGCCAGCCGATCTCCTGCGCTTTGGTGTCGTTGCCGTGTGCGTTGAGAATGCGCCAGTCGGGTGCCGCGTTGTAGCGCGCCTGCAACAACGACGGATCGATCTCGCCGCCAATTTGCACTTCATTAAACGCGAATTGTTCAATCAATTCGCCGCCTTCATCGACCATGCGCGCCTTGAGCAATAGTCCACTTTCAGCGTCCGCCCAAAGTTGGTGACCGTAGCGCAGATTGTCGCGCGGTTCGAGCATCACGATCTGGCTCGTCCGGCCCGCGACACGACTCTCCGCACCCTTGGCAATTCGGTAATGCTCGCTCAGTGTCGAGACCGACATGGGCAAACGCCCTGGAAACGTACGCCGGCTCGCCTGACGATCAATGATCACGGTCTTCAATTTAGGCAGCACACAGCGAACTTCACCCTCTCTGCGAATCACCTCTCGGGGACTCCCATCGAGTGTTTCTAAACGCTCGATTTCACCCGATTCGCCAGCGACATGGGCGATCCGCACTGTTTCCAGCCGCTCGCCGCTGATGTAGGTAAAGGTGCCGGAGAAATTGAGCTGCCTGGCTGCCGTCACCATCCGGTTGAGCCAATGAAGCGCATCATCGGCGTCGTCGGCATTGGCGACCAAGCTTGTCGCGACGATACACAGCGCAACCAAGCTCTTACCGATCATCTTACGCCCTGCGACACTTCCGCGACTGTGCGCACATACGGCGCCACCCCCGGCATTGCGCCTGGATTGACGGTGCTCTGATGCGCAAACACATAGGCGCGCAGCGAATCGTTCGGCTCGACCGTTTGAGGTGCTGCAGATTTCGACGCCAACGCAATTGGCATACGCTCGGACGCCGTGCGAACCGCCGAAGGATCGGCATCGCTTCGATTCAATTCGAGGGTCACCCAGCCGACGGCAGCGACACCCATCACCGACGCCGCCAAAGGAAGCATTCGTCGCCAGCCACCCGTCGTGAATCGCCTTTGCGGCGCTGCCGGTGCGAGCACCGTCGGCTCGGAATCAAGTCGCTGCATCACCGATGCGGTCACGTCCGAGCGCAACGCCGCTTCGGCGCGCAGTGCATCGCCAATCAGGCAGTAGGTCCGCCAGCGATCGCGGCTTTCCGCTGTTTCCTTGATCGACTCGAGCACCGACTCGAGACCTTGCGCATCTTCATGCCCGTCAAGCGCTGCCGAAATACGTTCCTTCATTCCTACCACCGTTTGTCAGGGGCCGTATCGAGCAACGGCCTTAACTTTTCCGCGATTGCCTCACGCGCACGAAATATTCTCGAACGCACTGTCCCGATCGGGCATTCCATAATGCTGGCGATTTCCTCGTAACTCAGCCCTTCAATCTCACGCAGCATGATGGCGGTGCGCAATTCCTCAGGCAGCAACGCCATTGCCGAGTCGACTGTCTGACCAATCTGCCGCGACATCAGGAGCCGTTCCGGCGTGTTGATGTCTCTTAGTTGATCACCATCGTCAAATGTTTCAGCTTCTTCAGAATTAAAACCCGTTGTTGTCGGCGCCCGGCGGCCCTGGGCGACGAGATAGTTCTTCGCCGTATTTACTCCGATGCGATACAGCCATGTGTAAAACGCACTGTCGCCGCGAAACGCGGGAAGTGCCCGGTACGCCTTGATAAAGGTCTCCTGAGCAACATCCTCGACCTCTGACGGATCGCGAATCAGACGCGACAGCAACCGCATCAGCTTGCGCTGATACTTGGAGACAAGCAGGCCAAACGCCTGCTTGTCTCCGCGCTGTACGCGCTCAACAAGTTGTTGATCCACTTCTCGGTCAGTCATTTGGCTCGGGTACCGCCACCCGTCGTCGGTTAAACCGAAGAAGTATAACGAAGCGCCGACCCTTCGCCAAAAACTCTGACTACACAGCAGCAGACCACCACGAGTGTCGATAGTTCATGCGGTAAAAGGGTTTTAGCCGCCAACGGTGCCGAATGCTGCGTGATATAGTTGGCGACTCTCATTCGGCAGCCCGTTCCCCACGTGGAAACATTCGACGCCGTGATCATCGGAAGCGGGCTGGCCGGTCAAGCCGTCGCGCTAAGGCTTGCCGAGCGCCTTCGGGTTGCGCTGGTCACGAAGCGCTCGCTCGGAGACAGCGCAAGCGCGCGCGCGCAAGGCGGCATTGCTGCGGTGCTCGACTCAGCCGACAGCATCGAGGCACACATCGAGGACACGCTTGACGCTGGTGCGGGCTTGTGCGACCCGGTAGCGACGCGCCATGTAATCACCAACGGCGCACGAGCCATTGAATGGCTGATCAAGCGCGGAGTGCCGTTCACGCTCGATCCTGGCAACCCGACCGGCTACCATCTGACGCGCGAGGGCGGCCACAGCCACCGGCGAATCATTCATTCCGCCGATGCCACCGGCGCTGCCGTGCAAGCGACACTGACTGAGCAAGTCATCGCGCATCCGAACATCAGGGTGCTCGAAAATCATATTGCGATCGATTTTATCGTCGGGGAAAAGTCCGGGCGCCCGGAAAGCGGTTGCGTTGGAACCTACATACTCGACATTCGTTCAGGCAGCGTGAAGACGCTTGGCGCAGCGCACACCGTGCTGGCCGCCGGTGGCGCAGGCAAGGTCTATTTGTATACGACCAATCCCGACACGGCGACCGGCGACGGCATCGCCATGGCGTGGCGCGCCGGGTGCCGTGTGGCGAATATGGAATTCATTCAGTTTCATCCCACCTGCCTCTTCCATCCTCACGCTAAGACGTTCCTGATTTCCGAGGCCGTCCGCGGCGAGGGTGGCCTCTTGCGTCTACCCAGCGGCGAGCGGTTCATGCCGGCACACGATCGGCGCGCAGAACTCGCGCCACGCGACATCGTTGCACGCGCAATCGACTTCGAAATGAAGAAACGCGGACTGGACTGCGTTTTCTTGGACATCAGCCACAAACCAGCCGATTTCCTCGAACGTCATTTCCCCACGATCCATGCGCGCTGCCTCGAACTCGGGATCGACATCAGCAAGGAACCCATTCCGGTGGTTCCCGCTGCGCACTACACCTGCGGTGGCATCGAGACCGATCTGCAAGGTCGCACCGATGTGCCGGGGCTATATGCGGTGGGAGAAAGCACATACACCGGCCTGCATGGCGCAAATCGCCTTGCCAGCAATTCCCTGCTCGAATGCGTCGTATTCAGCGAGGCCATTACAGATAGCATTCTTGCCAGTACGCGAAAAGCACCCGGCACTGAACTACCGAAGTGGGACGAGAGCCGCGTGACCGATGCTGACGAACAGATCGTCATTGCCCACAACTGGGAGGAATTGCGGCGGTTCATGTGGGACTATGTCGGCATCGTGCGAACCACAAAGCGGCTTCAGCGCGCTCAGCACCGAATTCGTTTGCTCGCACGCGAGATCAACGAGTATTACGCCAATTTCACGGTCAGCAACGATCTCATCGAACTACGGAATCTGGTCGTCACCGCCGATCTCATCGTGCGTAGCGCGCTACGCCGAAAGGAGAGTCGCGGCCTGCATTTCAGCCGCGACTTCCCGAAGACACTTCCACGCGCCCGAAACACCATTCTGCGCCCACGGCGTTAGCCCAACTTAGCGGATTGGGCCATTTTTGAATCGCTAAC
>CBDULG010000286.1:0-4200 GCA_965367985.1 uncultured Rhodocyclaceae bacterium | reverse complement strand
CCTGCTCAGGAATAGTCAGCCCGCGCTGCACCGCGGGGCGCTCAACGAAAGCATTCAGGACGCGCGTGACGTGGGGGAAATCATCGATGCCAACGAGCTCGCCCGCTTCGTAAAAACCGATCAGGTTGCGCACCCAGGGGAAGGTGGCGATATCGGCGATCGAGTACGCGTCGCCCATGATCCACGGGCGATCGGTGAGGCGCTGGTTGAGGACGCCAAGCAGGCGGCGCGACTCGGCCGCATAGCGATCGCGCGGGCGTTTGTCTTCGAAGTCCTTGCCGGCGAATTTGTGGAAGAAGCCCAGCTGGCCGAACATCGGTCCGATGCCGCCCATCTGGAACATCAGCCACTGCAGCGCGACGTAACGGTCGTGCGGGTCGTCCGGCAGGAGTTGCCCGGTCTTGTCGGCGAGGTAGATGAGGATCGCGCCCGATTCGAACAAGGGCAGCGGTTTTCCCGAGGGGCCGTTCGGATCGAGAATCGCCGGAATCTTGTTGTTCGGGCTGAGCGACAGAAATTCAGGTGACATCTGATCGTCGCTGTCGAAACTCACCCGGTGCGCTTCGTAGAGCAATCCGGTCTCTTCGAGCATGATCGACACTTTGACGCCGTTGGGCGTCGCTAGCGAGTATAGCTGCAAGCGGTCGGGATGGCGGGCAGGCCATTTGCGGGTGATGGGAAATTCGGAAAGATCGGTCATCTGGACATCCGGCGAAAAACAGAGGCGGGGGCGTTCAGGGTCTGCTCAAATCACATAGCGCAGGATAGCAACGTAATGGGCCGCACTACCGGCGAGCACGAAAAGGTGCCAGATGCCGTGTGCGTGCGTCATGCGTTCGTCGAGCACGTAGAAGACGATGCCGATTGTATAGAGCACGCCACCCGCTGCAACCCAGGCGAAACCGTCCTTGCCAAGCGCGTCCATGAGGGGGAACAGCGCCGCCAGCGCAGCCCAGCCCATGAGCACGTAGATCACCACCGAGACGATTCGCGCGCCGTCCTTGAGCCAGAATTCCTGCAGGCTGCCGAGCAACGCCAGTCCCCACACGGCGCCGAACAGCGACCAGCCCCACGGCCCGCGCAGCGTCACCAGGCAAAACGGCGTGTACGTGCCGGCGATGAGCAGATAGATGCTGTGGTGATCGAGCTCGCGCAGCACGTCTTTGGCGCGCCCGCGCAGGCTGTGGTAGAGCGTCGAGAAGGTGTACAGCAGCACCAGGGTCGCACCGTAGATCGACACGCTGACGATCTTCCATGGATCGCCTTGCAGCGCGGCCAGCACGATGAGCACCACCGCGCCGACAAGCGCCAGCACGGCGCCGACGAGGTGGGTCCACGCGTTGAATTTTTCGCCGAAATACATCCCGTGTCGTGCCTTCTTATGTCCGGAAAAAAAGCGCCCTTCTCGGGGGTGCGTCAAACCGTGTGCGTCTCCCGGCCGTCGTGCCGGCGAAATCCGGTATCCAAAGCGGCACCCAGTTACGGATTCCCGCTGAAACACCGCGATGCCAGATACCAAAGTGCTGTCAGCCGGATCGTAAGCGTCATCAAGAGCGAAGCGTTTGCACTAGGACTTGACACCAGCGAGGCCAAAACGTCGCAGGCGAACGTCGACGGTGACCGACAGCGCCGTCAGCGCGGCAGCCTTCGCACGGCCCTCGGCGCTGGCGCGGTAGAGATGCGGCGTCATCGCGAGCAGATCGGCGATCTGATCGGTGCTTGTGAGGTGCAGCGGATAGCGCACGGTTTCACTGGACAGGCGGATGAAGCCGTCTGGCACGAACGCGTCTTCCGCGCACTTTGCCTTGAGCGAGGGGTAGATGATCTCGCGCAGTTCACGCAGATGGCTGGCGCCGGCATCCACCTGCAGCAACTCGCCGTGGGGCTTGAGCACGCGGGAAAATTCCGCGGCCACCGGAAAGCCGAAAATGCACAGCACCCGATCGAGCGTGGCCGGCAACACCGGCAGCTTGGCGTTACTGCCGACCACCCAGTTGGCGCGCGCATCCCGCTTCGCCGCCGTCATCACCGCCCATTTGGAGATGTCCAGGCCAAGCAATGCAAGTGTGCACGCCGCGGGCGTGGCGTCGGCGAGTTGGCGCAAGTAGTACCCCTCGCCGCAGCCGGCATCCAGGCAACTGGCCGTCGCCGCTGGAAGGCCGGCGAGCGACGCGCGGCTGATGGCCGCGGCAATCGGCCGGTAGGCGCCGCTATCGAGAAAGCGCCGCCGCGCGGCGACCATCGCCTTGCTGTCGCCTGGATCGCGCGAGCGCTTGTGGTGCGCAGGCAGCAGGTTTACATAGCCTTGACGGGCCACGTCGAAACTGTGGCCGGCGCTGCAACGCCAGATCGATTGGTCGCGCTGTAGGGGTGCGCCGTCCATTGGGCAGGCGAGTTCGTGGAAGGGCGTAATCACCGGCGTTGCGCGACTTGCATGACGATTTCGTCTCAAATACTGCGCGGCTGCTTGCGCGTCATCGCGCCCTGCCACACTGACGACGAAGTGTTGGATTGCCGCGTGCCCCGGCGCTTGCGCGCTAGCAGTCCGGCGAATGTGGCGGTCGCTGCACACCCCGACAGGGCGAGTGCGAAGATGATCAACAACGTGATTAGGCCGTGGGTCAAAAAGGACATCTCCAAAATGTCGAAGGAATGCAAAAGGCGGGAAACCGCACGCTACAGCGAATTCGTGGTGTGCGCCGGTCCGATGGTAGCGCGCCGCGGATGCACCCGGTTGCCGCGCGCTACCGCGCCCGCGCGCATTTGGTCATACTCATGGACGGCGCGCATACCCGGCACGCCGGGTGCGCAGGCGCACATGAGGCGACCTGCGTCCGGGCGAAGCGCGTTGCTGCAGCTTATTTCCTGACACGAACGCCGACGTTCACCAATCGCGAGATCAACACCGATGGATTCGAAAACCCCTGAGACGCCTACCCCGCACAGCGACACCGGTGAACGTCCGGATCGCAGCGCAGCCGAGGACGCGGTTCGCACCTTGATCCGCTGGGCTGGCGACGATCCCGACCGCGAGGGCCTGCTCGACACACCGGCGCGTGTGGTGCGTGCATATGAGGAACTTTTCTCCGGCTATCTCGAAGATCCCAAGCAGATCCTTTCGCGTACCTTCTCCGAAGTGGAGGGCTACGACGAGATGGTCGTGATGAACGACATTCGCTTCGAGAGCCATTGTGAACATCACATGTTGCCGATCATTGGCAAGGCGCATATCGCCTACCTGCCGGATCGCCGCGTGGTAGGAATATCCAAGCTCGCGCGGCTCGTCGACATTTACGCCAAGCGCTTGCAGATACAGGAGAAGATGACAGTGCAGATCGCCGACACACTCGATGAAGTGCTGCGGCCCAAGGGCGTCGCAGTGGTCATCGAGGCCGCGCACCAGTGCATGACCATGCGTGGTGTGTACAAACCCGGTGCGACACTGGTGACCAGCCGCATGCTGGGCGGTTTTCTCACGGACAGTTCGACACGGCGCGAGTTTCTCACCATGATCGGCCGCATCGGCGCCCACGGATTCGACAACACGTGAACGCCGCGCGTGCACATTTACATCGCGCCGTCCGGGCCGCGAACTGGGGAGTGCTTCGACATGGCTGCTGACCGTGGCGACGACCGGATTACCGGAGCGCAATCCTGTCCACGCTGCGGCGGCAAGGCCTTGCGCGTGAGGCGCCACGTCTCCGATCGCCTGATCAGTGTCGCCGTGGGTGTTCAGCGCTACCGCTGCGATGAAGTGGACTGCCACTGGGAAGGGCTTTTGCGCGTCAGCCAGATGCGCATGAAAGCCTGAGCTGACGGCAAGCATGCCGCAGCGTCCCCCGCGAGCGCGCCGCGCCGGCTATCCGTCGTAGCCGTGCGACTGGCCGGCCACGCGCAAGGCCTCGGCATGCGCGGCGGCACGCAGTTCGCGCGCCAGCGCGGGATCGTCCACCGCGCGGGCCAGCACCATGCCGCCGACACACAGCGCAGCAGTGGCCAGGGCGGCGCTGCGCGCGCTCGGCGACGGAGCGAGTTGGCTTTCGAAGATGCCGGTCATCGAGGTGAGCACTTGGCGGAACGCCTGGCGTACCTTCTCGCCGCCACGGGCGATGTCGCTGGGCAGCGCGATCATCGGGCAACTGCCTTCGATGTCGTTCATGTGCTGGTCGCTCAGGTAGGCGTTGATGATCACGCGCACGA
>CBDULG010000285.1:0-4218 GCA_965367985.1 uncultured Rhodocyclaceae bacterium | reverse complement strand
TGCGCAATCTCTCGCGTGTCATCACTGCGCTCGAGAACGGCGTGTATGACGCCGCTTCGCGCAAGTCGCTGACCGATGCAGCCACCAAACTGACCACCCCGACGCTGGGCATCACCGGCACCGGCGGCGCGGGCAAGAGTTCGCTCACCGACGAGCTGGTGCGCCGTTTCCGGCTCGACCAGCAGGACCAGTTGCGCCTCGCAATCATCTCCATCGACCCGTCGCGCAAGCGCACCGGTGGCGCGCTGCTCGGTGACCGCATTCGCATGAACGCGATCGAGCACGAAAACATCTTCATGCGCTCGCTGGCGACGCGTGACACCGGCGCGGAAGTGTCGGCAGCGCTGCCCGAAGTGATTGCCGCCTGCAAGATCGCCGGCTTCGATCTGGTGGTGGTCGAGACCTCGGGCATCGGTCAGGGCGATGCTGCCATCGTACCCTTCGTCAATACCTCGCTGTACGTGATGACGCCCGAATTCGGTGCCGCCAGCCAGCTCGAAAAAATCGACATGCTCGACTTCGCCGATTTCGTCGCCATCAACAAATTCGACCGCAAGGGTTCCGAGGACGCGCTGCGCGACGTGCGCAAGCAGTACCAGCGCAACCGCGAACTGTTCGGCACGCCGACCGAAGAGATGCCGGTATTCGGCACCATGGCCTCGCGTTTCAACGACGACGGCGTGACGGCGCTCTACCAGGCCATGCTGCCGGCGCTGGTCGATAACGGACTCAAGGTCAAGGCCGGCAAACTGCCCAAAGTGGGCGTGCGCTTTTCGTCCAAGGGACGCGCCATCGTGCCGCCCGAGCGGGTGCGCTATCTGGCCGAGATTGCCGACGGCGTGCGCGATTATCACAAGCACACCGCAGAGCAGGCGCGGGTGGCGCGCGAGCGCCAGTCGTTGCGCACTGCCAAGGCGCTGTTCGAGGCGCGCGGCAAGAAGGCGGACGCCAATCTGTCGAGTTTCGACGAGATGGTCGACTGGAAGGATGGAGAACTGACGCCGGCGGCGCGCAAGCTGCTCGACCAGTGGCCGACCACGCAAAAGCTCTACGCCGCAGACGAGTATGTGGTGAAGATCCGCGACAAGGAGATCCGCACCAAGCTCACCAGCGAGTCGCTGTCTGGAAGCAAGATCCGCAAGGTGTCGCTGCCCGCCTACGAGGACGACGGTGAAACGCTGCGCTTCCTCATGAAGGAAAACGTGCCCGGCTCCTTCCCCTTCACCGCCGGCGTGTTCGCCTTCAAGCGCGAAGGCGAGGACCCGACCCGCATGTTCGCCGGCGAAGGCGATGCCTTCCGCACCAACCGCCGCTTCAAGCGCGTCTCCGAAGGCATGCCGGCACACCGCCTGTCCACCGCCTTCGATTCGGTCACGCTGTACGGCTGCGACCCCGATCCGCGTCCGGACATCTATGGCAAGGTCGGCAATTCCGGGGTGAGCATCGCCACGCTCGATGACATGAAGGTGCTCTACGACGGCTTCGACCTGTGCGCGCCGACCACCTCGGTGTCGATGACCATCAACGGTCCCGCGCCCTTGATCCTCGCCTTCTACTTCAACACCGCAATCGACCAGCAGGTGGACAAGTTCAAGGCCGACAACGGCCGCGAACCCACCGAGGACGAGCACCAGAAGATCAAGGCGTGGACGTTATCCACGGTGCGCGGCACGGTGCAGGCCGACATCCTCAAGGAAGACCAGGGCCAGAACACCTGCATCTTCTCGACCGAGTTCGCGCTCAAAATGATGGGCGACATCCAGGAGTACTTCGTCCATCACGACGTCGGCAACTTCTACTCGGTGTCGATCTCCGGCTACCACATCGCCGAAGCCGGCGCGAACCCGATCAGCCAGCTCGCCTTCACGCTGTCGAACGGCTTCACTTACGTCGAATCGTATCTCGCGCGCGGCATGCACATCGACGACTTCGCGCCCAACCTGAGCTTCTTCTTCAGCAATGGCATGGACCCGGAGTACTCGGTCATCGGCCGCGTCGCGCGCCGCATCTGGGCGGTGGCGATGAAGAACAAGTACGGCGCCAACGAGCGCAGCCAGAAGCTCAAGTATCACGTGCAGACCTCGGGCCGTTCGCTGCATGCGCAGGAGATGGATTTCAACGACATCCGCACCACGCTGCAGGCGCTGATCGCCATCTACGACAACTGCAACTCGCTGCACACCAATGCCTACGACGAGGCGATCACCACGCCGACCGAGGAATCAGTGCGCCGCGCGATGGCGATCCAGCTGGTGATCAACCGCGAGTGGGGCCTGGCCAAGAACGAGAACCCCAACCAGGGCAGCTTCATCATCGACGAGCTGACCGATCTGGTTGAAGAGGCCGTATTGCGCGAGTTCGAAGCGATCAGCGAGCGCGGCGGCGTGCTCGGCGCCATGGAGACCGGTTACCAGCGCGGCAAGATCCAGGAAGAGTCGCTCTACTACGAGCACAAGAAGCACGACGGCTCCTACCCGATCATCGGCGTCAACACCTTCCTCAATCCGAAGGGTCACGAGCAGCAGGAAATCGAGCTGGCGCGCTCGACCGAAGAGGAAAAGCAGTCACAGCTCAAGCGCCTCGAAGCCTTCCACAAGCGCAACAAGCCGCAGGCCGCCAAGCAGCTCGACCGCTTGCGCCAGACAGTGATCGAGAATGGCAACGTGTTCGACGTGCTGGTGGACGCGGTGCGCGTCTGCTCACTGGGGCAGATCACCAACACCTTGTATGAAGTCGGCGGTCAGTATCGGCGCAGCATGTAAGAGCAGCATTTAGGCGCAGCATTGCTTCGCTCCCACAACGGCCCGCCTAGCGCGGGCCGATGTGCGGACGCGTCAGTCCGCCGATTTTCGCGTGGCGAGGTCGTGCGCTTTCATGCCCGCCGCCATGCAAACGAAAAAAACGATCGCATCGAGTCGCGCGGTCGACAGCGCCGCGATGGCCGGACCCGGGCACAAGCCGATCAGCCCCCAGCCGGCACCGAAAAGCGCCGCGCCGAGCACCAGCGGGCGGTCGATGCGGGTGGTTTGCGGTACGTGAAACTCATCGGCATAGACCGGTTGCGGTCGTGCCAGCACCAGTCGAAAGCCGATCGCCGTGACGATCAGCGCGCCACCCATGACAAATACGAGGGTCGGATCCCACGCGCCCGTGACGTCGAGAAATCCAATCACCCGGCGCGGGTTGATCATTTCCGAAATGATGAGACCGAGGCCAAAGATCAGTCCTGCAATGAATGCTGAAACGGCGTGTCGCATGGGTGCTCCTATACGAACAGGCGACGCACAGCGACGACCAGCATCGCCGCGCCGATATAGATCACGGTCGCCACGATCGAACGACGTGAGCCGCGCGCCATGCCACACACACCGTGGCCACTGGTGCAGCCGTGGCCGATGCGCGTGCCGACGCCGACCAGCAAGCCGCCGGCCACCAGCGCCAGCCATCCGGCATCGAGCTGGAACGGAACGCCGCCGGCGAATGCGGCGTATAACACCCCGCTCGAAATCAATCCGATCACGTAGGCCAGTTGCCAGGGGAATTTTTCCGATGGGGAAAGCACGCCGGCAAATATCCCGCTGTTGCCTGCAATGCGGCCAATGCTCGCCATCATCCACACGGCCGACACGCCAATCAGCGCGCCGCCAATGAGGCCGCGTGCCATGAGGAAGTCGTCAGCAATCATGACGTCGCCCCACAGGCGCGATTGGCCGGCACGGCAACGTCCATCATTTTCGGATCCGGCAGGTTCAGGTTTTCCATGATCTCCACATACTCGCGTTCGCTTTTTCCGGCGAGGCGCGGATTGTGGCGCTTCTCTTCGCGGATCGTACTCACGGTCCAGCCCTTGTAGTCGTGCGCCGGGAAGACCAGCGTTTCATCGGGCAGCTTGAACAGGCGATTGACGATCGAATCCCAGGACTGATGCGGATCGCCGCCCTGAAAGTCGGTTCGGCCGGTTCCGCGGATAAGCAACACATCGCCCGTGAACACACGATCGTCCATCACGAAACTGAAGGATTCGCTGGTGTGACCCGGTGTGCTCAATCCGCGCAGACGGATACCGTCGATATCCAGCGTTTGGCCGTCCCGAATGGTCTCGGACACGCATTCCGCCTTCGATTGCTCGCCCATCACGGTGATGCAGTCGGTGGCGTCGCGCAGAGCGCCAAGCGCGGTGATGTGATCGGCATGAATATGCGTATCGAGCGCCCGCAC
>CBDULG010000284.1:0-4223 GCA_965367985.1 uncultured Rhodocyclaceae bacterium | reverse complement strand
GGCCGTGGATGACGCGAGTTTCGGTTATCCGCCGCCGAAGGGTGCACCGGCCGGCACGCCGCCCACGGTGGTCGTGCGCGACGTCAGCAAATCGGTGATGGCGGGCGAGCGCATCGGCATTCTCGGCGCCAACGGGCAGGGCAAGTCGACGCTGGTCAAGACCATCGCCCGCGTGCTCGCACCGATCCGCGGCACCGTCACCGAAGGCAAGGGGCTCAGCATCGGCTACTTCGCCCAGCAGGAGCTCGATGTGCTGCGCCCGCTCGACAACCCGCTCGAACACATGGTCAACATGGCCCGGGAAGGTCTGCCGCCCGGGCAAAGTGGCCGCGAGCAGGATCTGCGCACCTTCCTCGGTACCTTCAATTTCAGCGGTGACATGGTCAAGCAGCCCGTCGGCACGATGAGTGGTGGCGAAAAGGCGCGCCTCGTGCTGTGCATGATCGTCTGGCAGCGGCCCAATCTGCTGCTGCTCGATGAGCCGACCAACCACCTCGACCTTGCCACCCGCGAGGCGCTGGCCATGGCGCTCAACGAATTCGAGGGCACGGTGATGCTGGTCAGTCACGACCGCTCGCTGCTGCGCTCGGTGTGCGATGAATTCTGGCTGGTCTCGCACGGCGGCATCGAACCCTTCGAGGGCGATCTCGACGATTATCAGCGCTACCTGCTCGACGAAGCCAAACGCGCCCGCGAAAGCCTCAAGGAGTCGCTCAAGAGCCCCACCGAAGCGGACACCAAGGCGCCGCCGGTGAAGACGGCAAAGAAGCAATCGACCGGGAATCTCACGACGCTCAAGCGCGATCTGGGTAAACTCGAACAGACAATTCTCGAGCTGCAGACCAATAAGCACGCGCTCGAAGCCCGACTCGCCACGCCGCTGCCGCCGCAGGAAATCGGCGAACTCGGCGTGAAGCTGCAGCAACTCGACGATGCGCTGGAGGCACGCGAAGAGGAATGGTTGCTGCTCTCCGAGCAGATCGACGCGGCGGCCGCCTGACGCAGTGTGCCGTCCCGTTAGGAACCTGAACACCGACTCGCGCGGGAGAACTTTGGCCGTCGCCGGAGCGTGGCCACACAAGCGCCTGGCGGACACGCGGGCGCGGGCCGTGGATTCCGGCCTGCGCCGGAAGGACGCCTGTCCGGATTTGCGCCAGGCGGTGTGAGGTTCCCCATCGTCGTACCGGAGAAGGCCGGTACCCAGAACGGCCTCGGGTGCCGAGTCGCACCGCGCGCTGAGTTAAGAAAAAATTAGGATTTTCTGAGCCAAGATTTAGCAACGGCGGCGCACACGGCTGGGTAGCCTGTCTTCGAAACATCAACGGGCTTCGAGGAGACCAGCCATGAAATCCCAAACCTTTGTGTTGTCCCAAGTGCTGTCGCTGACGCTGCTCAGCGTATCCGCCCATGCGGGCGATGCGCCGGCCGCCAAGGCGGAAATCGAGCGCGGCCGCTACGTCGTCACCATCGGCGCGTGCAACGACTGCCACACGCCCAACTATCCCGAACTGAATGGAATCGTTCCCGAGCGTGAATGGCTCACCGGTAGTTCCGTCGGCTTCAGCGGACCGTGGGGCACCTCCTACCCGCGCAATCTGCGCCTGTATCTGCAGGAACTGACCGAAGCGCAGTGGCTTGAGCGCGCGCGCAAGCCGATGCGCCCGCCCATGCCCTGGTTCAATTTGCGCGACATGAGCGACGCCGACCTGATCGCCGTCTATCGCTACGTGCGCGCGCTCGGGCCGGCCGGCGTGCCGGCACCGCAGGCGCAAGCACCGGGCGCGGCGGTCACGACGCCGTATTTCGAATTCGTTCCGAAGAACCTGCCCAAGCATGCAAAAAAGTAAATGCACTTATTCGAGGAGAAAACCGACATGACTGAAACGATCCAAAACGCCCGCGTCCGCCGGCTCGAGACCATGATGTTGATCCGCGCCTATGAGGAGCGCCTGGTCGAGTTGCAGCGCCAGGGCGGCCCCGGCACCTGCACCAGCGTCGGCCAGGAAGCCGGCGCGGTGGGCGTGGTCGAGGCGCTCGAAGCGCGCGACCGGATTCTCACCAACCACCGCAGCGCCAGCCACCTGATCGCGCGCGGCGCCGAACCGCAGCGCCTGATGGCCGAAGTGCTGGGCCGCACCGACGGCTATTGCGGCGGGCGCAGTGGCAGTCTGCACATTTCGGCGCGCGAGTTGGGCGTGGTGCTCACCTCCACCATCGTCGGCGGCGAACTGTCGATGGCGCCCGGCGTGGCACTGGCGCAGAAGATGGGACAGGGCGAGCCCGGCGGCATCGCCACCGTGTTCTTCGGCGACGGCGCCGCCTGCGAAGGCATCTTCCACGAGGCGGTCAACCTTGCCGTGCAATGGGAGCTACCGCTGCTCTTCGTGTGCGAAAACAACCAGTGGCAGGCCTATGTGCATCGGCTGGAGACCATGGCCGCGGATGCGATCACGCGCTGGGCCGGCAGCCACGGCTTGCCCGCACGCGCGGTCGATGGCAACGACGTGGACGCGGTCTACGCCGCGGCCTCCCAGGCAGTGGCGGAGATCCGCGCCACCGGCCGGCCACAGTTTCTCGAATTGGTGACCTATCGCCAGCGCGGCCATGTCGAGCCCGACGATCAGTCCTATGTCGACGCGGGCGAACTGGAGCACTGGCTGCAGCGCGACCCGATTCGTCGCTACAGCAACCGACTCGTTGCCGAGGGGCTGATCGACGTCGCCGGGGTGAGCGCCATCGCGCGCCGCGTGCACGAGCGCGTCGAGGCGGCAATGCGCTTCGCCCAGGCGAGCCCGTGGCCTGCGCCCGAAACACTCACCGAACATGTTTACGCTTGAAAAGGAGCAAAGCAATGACTCGCATGACTGTTGAAAAAGCCATCCATGAGGCCCTGCGTGAGGAGATGGCGCGCGATGCGCGTGTGCTGTTGATGGGCGAAGGGGTCGCCACCACGAAACGCGATCTGGTGGACGATTTCGGCGCGGCGCGCGTGCGCAACACGCCGCTCGCCGAGGCGATCATCGCCGGCACCGCGGCCGGTGCCGCGGCGAGCGGCCTGCGCCCGGTGATCGACCTGCTGTATGCGCCCTTCCTCAGCTACGCGATGGACGCACTGGTCAACAGCGCCGGCAAGCTGCGCCATATCTCGGGCGGCCAGTTCAGCTTTCCGCTGGTGGCGATGAGCCAAACCGGCAGCGGCTGGGGTGTCGGCGCACAGCACAATCATAACCTCGAGGCGATGTTCGTCCATGCGCCGGGTCTCAAGGTGCTGATGCCATCGGAGCCGGCAGACTTCAAGGGGCTGCTGAAGAGCGCCATACGCGACGAAAATCCGGTGCTGCTATTTACCGACATCGGGCTGCTGCAGCAAGAGGGCGAAGTGCCGGACGACGCCGAGCACCTGGTACCGATCGGCCGCGCGGCGGTGCGCCGCACGGGCAGCGACGTGACCCTGGTGAGCTACGCCAAGACCGTCGGCGTGTGCCTGCAGGCGGCGCAGGAATTGCAGGCGCAGCACGTCTCGGCCGAGGTGATCGACCTGCGCAGCCTCAAACCGCTGGATGAGGCGACGGTGCTCGCCTCGGTGCGCAAGACGGGGCGCCTGATCGTCGTGCATGAGGCCAGCGGCTTGTGCGGTGTAGCCGCCGAAATTGCCGCGCTGGCCGCCACCCGCGCGTTCGATGCGCTGCGCGCGCCGGTCGTGCGCCTCACCGGTCCCGACGCGCCGGCCGCCGCGTCGTGGGTGCTCGAACAGGCGGCGGTGCCGAGCGCGGATGCGGTGGCGCAGTCGGCGCTCGAACTGGTGCGACGCGCGCACCGGTCGGTCACGGAGCTCGTCCCGGCCTGAGCGGTGGAGGGCGCGTTGGCAAGCGTTGCCGACGTCAGCCGCCCGCCACCTCGTCGAGGTTCAGCGGGCGGCTGACCTTGAGGCGGAAGCGGCCGCGCCCGGTTTTCTCGATGGCGAGGAAAGCACAGCGCTCGGCCAGCCGGCGCTGCAGCAGGATCAACCGTGCTTCGAGATTGTCGGTGATGTCGGGGAGGCGCAGCGCGGGATCGAGCCGCAGTTCGCGGTTGGTGAACTCGCTGCGCCCGCCTTCGACATGGTCGCGCAGCAACTTCCAGATGATCGCCCCGGCAACGCCCTTGATGAGATAGTCGTTGCCGATGAACACGCTGTGGTCGGCGGCGAAGTGGCGCACCGTCACCGCCGGACCGAGCACCGT
>CBDULG010000283.1:0-4225 GCA_965367985.1 uncultured Rhodocyclaceae bacterium | reverse complement strand
GTCGTCGATTTCAAATGCGTGACCCTACGCCAACGCGAATAAAAAATCGACTGCGCGCACTGCTGTCAGCCGGGGAGGCCGTCGGCACGCGTGCTGATCAGCCAGCGCCCATAGCGCCACACGAATAGTGCGAGCGCCAGCGCGAAGCTGATGCCGGCGCCGTCGATAAGAATCGAGCCTCCCGGCATAGCGGGAAAGGCGGCGGCGATGCGCAGCACGGTGGCGAGCAACATCAAACCGTAGGCCGGCACCATCGACCCCGGCAGCACCATCGCGCGGCCGGTGTGACCCAGCGCGGTGCGCGTCATCATGCCCAGGGTGAGCACGCCGATGCCGCCGATGGCAATGCTGTGCACGGCCGCCGAGAGCAGCGACGGCGCGGCCGACAGCGCCAGTCCGGTAAGACCGAGCCCGAGCGCGGTGAGGCCGTAGCCGGCAAACAGCACCCACACCAGTGGGTGGGCGAACACGCTGCGATGCGCGTTGCGCAGCAGCAGGACGAGGTTGAACGCCATCCCGGCCACGCCCGTGGCGAGCGCCAGCGCAGAGGGCGAGCTTGGATGGCCGATCACCAGCGCAGCCAACACCAACGGCGCCAGCATCGCGACGCCGCCCGCCCAGCGTGGATGGCTGATCTGCGCGCGCTGCAGCGCGCGGTGGGTGAAGAACGGAATCACCCGCAGACCGATGAGCGTGATGAAGCCAGCGACCAGCATCAGGCCGGCGAGCAGCAGGCGGCGCGCGTCGAAATCTACGACACCGCTGACCGACAGCAGGAACAGCGCGTCCGCGGCGGCGAAGGCGAGCAACATGAAAGGCAAGGCGGCGTTGCGCGTGTTGCGCGCCCGCCAGATCGGCAGTGCGAGGGCGACCGCCGCGGCGGCAAAGAAGCCGACCGAGAGCACGCCGGTCAGCCATAACGGCGTGGCATCTGCGAAGGTGATGAGGCGCGCCAGCGCCCACACCGCGCACAGCATCAGCAGCGGTACCCCACGCAGGGCGGGCTGACCCGTCCACGTGGCCACGGCGGTGAGCAGGAAGCCGACGATCACCGCGCCCGCGTATCCCCAGATCATTTCGTGACCATGCCACAGCATGCCCGGAAGGGCCGCAGTGCCGGCGAAGTCGGCAATCCAGACGAGGATCGCGAGCGCACCGAACAGCGCGGCGCCCAGATAGAGCGGGCGAAAAGCCATCGCGCTGAACGCTTGCCAGCCGGGACGATTGGCGGGCAGGCGGGGTTTGGGATCGTCGAGTCGGAGCAGCGCCATGCGGTTCAGTCCAGGAAAATAAGCGTCAGCCGGCGGCGGTATTGCCGAGCGCATGGTGTGCGGCGAGGCGCACCACGTAGCCGAGCTTGAAGATGCCGGCCGAGAGCGGCATCAACAAGTGTGCCGCGATCTGTGCGGGCAGCGTAAAGCGCATCGCGAACGGATAGGCAATCAAGGCGGTGATCACCATCGCCAGCGCGGCGACGATCATCATCGCGCGTCCGAGCGCGAGAGTGCGCCGTGGTTGTAGATTGAGCGTCATGTCGTTTCCTCGTCGGTGGTTTCACCTTCGAGCAGGTGGCGCTTGGGGCTGACGCGGGCCCAGTCGTCGGCATCGGGCAGGGCGTCCTTGCTTTCGACGATGCGCGGCCAAGCGCGGGCGAGTGCGGCGTTGAGCGCGACATACTCACGCTGTTCCGGACTCAGATCGTCTTCAGGAAGGATCGCCTCGACGGGGCATTCGGGAATGCACAGCGTGCAGTCGATGCAGTCGTCGGGGTCGATGGCAAGAAAATTCGGTCCTTCGCGAAAAGCGTCAGTCGGGCAGATGTCGACGCAGTCGGTGTACTTGCAGCGAATGCAGGCTTCGGTCACCACGTGAGTCATGGTTGTGGGTCCTCCAGCAAGGGTTCAAGTGCCGGAAACAGCGTGCGCTCCTCGAAGCGCACATGGTCGATGAGCGCCTGTCCGGCCTCGGTTTGGCGCTCGCCGCGCTGTGCCGCGGCAAACAGCGCACGCAGTTGGCCGTGCTCTTCGCGCAGACGTTGCACGAGGGCGTCGTTGCCAGCGGCGGCGAGCAAGGGCAGCAGGGTGCGTTCCTCTTCGGCGAAGTGCGCGCGCATTTGCCGCAGCATCGCGCGCAGCAGGTCGCCACCGTCGCCGGCGATCAGCGTGCGGCCGAGGCGCAGCGCGGCGTGGTGTTCGCGGGACAGGGGTACGAGGCGGGGGTCACGTTTCATGGCGGAATTCGGTGTGCGGGTTCTATAAGATGCATTTTACAATCCTCTTAAGAAGAGTCAACAAAAATGCATCTTTATTGCTAAGATTCAACCTGGAGACGGCAGTTGACCGCTCAGCTCACTCGGCAAGTTATTGTGTGTATTGACTATCTCGCCTTCGACAGCGATCACCTGCCGTTTTCGGCTTAGACCGAAGCTCAGGCGGAGAACCGCATGCATATCACCCAGCACACCGACTACGCGCTACGCGTGCTCATCTACCTCGGCGCCTGCCCCGGCCGGCGGGTGACCGTGAAGGAAGTGGCCGAGCGCTTCGACATCTCGCGCAGCCACCTCATGAAGATCGTCAACCGGCTGGTCATCGACGGCTTTGTCGACGGTGCGCGCGGCAAGGGCGGCGGCCTGCAACTGGCGCGCCCGCCCGGGCAGATCGTGGTTGGCGACATCGTGCGCCGCATGGAGCCTGGGCTTGATCTGGTGGAATGCTTTCGCGGCAATTCGACCTGCCTGCTGACTGCCGGCTGCCGTCTCAAGGGCGCTTTTCATAGCGCACTGGCGGCCTTCATGGGTGTGCTCGACAACGTAACGCTGGCCGATCTGCTGGCTGACCCGCCGCAGTTGCGCCGGGTGCTCGGCGTCACCGAAATCACCCGCTCAGCAGCGTAACCACGACCTGCCGCGCCGCGCCGTGATCGCGGTGCTCCCACAGAAAAATTCCCTGCCAGGTGCCCAGCATGAGTCGCCCGTTGCTCACCGGTATGGTCAGCGCGCTGCTGGTGAGCACGCTGCGCGCATGCGCCGACATGTCGTCCGGCCCCTCCGCATCATGGGCGTACGCTGGGTCGCCGTCCGGCGCGAGGCGTGAAAATACCGTTTCCAGATCGCGGCGCACGTCGGGGTCGGCGTTTTCGGTGATCATCAGCGAGCAACTGGTGTGCTGCACGAACACATTGCACAGGCCGCAATCGATGCCACTGGCGTACACCGCGACCGCCACCTCGGCGGTGATCTCCTGTGCCGCGCGTGCCAGGGTGTTCACGGTGAGACGTTTCTGATAGGCCATGACGAGGCAGCAAGTCGATTGAGATGCTTAAGCTTAGCGCGTTGGGTGCCCGCGGGCGACATTCAAGAAACACCGCGAATGGCCGAAAATTCACGTAACACAACACGTGGCAAAAAGGTCCCGATGGCAAGCAAGCGCATTCTGGTAGTCGACGATGTGTCGGTAATTCGCGGTTTCGTCAAGGCGGCGCTGCGCGATCTCGACGTCGTCGTGGTCGAGGCCTCGGAAGGCGCGCAGGCGCTCGAAATGCACGATACGCAACCAGCCGACGTGATCATCTGCGATATCAACATGCCGGGCGTCAATGGCGAGGGCGTGTTACGCGCCCTGCGCGAAAAAGGCGACGCCACCCCGGTCATCATGCTCACCGCAGAAGGCGACAAGGCAGTCGTGGCGAATCTGCTCAAGCTGGGAATTCAGGGCTACCTGCTCAAGCCCTTCAAGCCGGGGGTGCTGAGCGATCGGGTACAGGAACTGCTCAGCGGCACGGCGCCGGTCGCGACGGTGGCGCAGCAAACCGGCGGCGAAAGCGCCGCCGCCGCGACCAACGCGCCGGAAGCGGAAAGCATTGAGGAGCAACCGAGCGACACGACGAACGACGCCGAGGCGATCGACGCCGAGGGCGCCGACCCACGCGCCGCGGCGGGTTAAATCACAGCCCGCGCGCCCAGGCTGGACGCAGCCCGGCCGTCGCCGGCGCTGCGATGGCGCTGCGCACCTGTTCGAGCAGACGTGCCTTGTCGGCGTTCAAGGTCCCCTTGAGCACCAGCCAGTTGGACGCATGATCGGAGCGAAAAACCGTGCGGCGCAGTTCGAGCTGCGCCAGGAAGCGCTCCATTTCGACGAACAGGCCTTGCTGATCGAGCGGTGACCAGTCGGGAAACGCGGCACGAAAACGCGCTTCGCCCTGCGGAAAGCTCACCACCAGCGTC
>CBDULG010000282.1:0-4289 GCA_965367985.1 uncultured Rhodocyclaceae bacterium | reverse complement strand
TCGGGCAGATTGCGCCAGGCCAGCAGGGAACGCGCCACTTCATCGATGACGCTGCCGGTGGTGCTGCCGGCGTACTGCGGATACATCGGCACGACGAGAATGCGGTCGCAACCCGCGACGCGCATGTGGTCGAGCGTCGCGGGGATTGACGGCGAGCCATACCGCATCGCCCATTCGACCACCCAGTCACGATGGCCCGCTTCGCCCAGATGACCGGCCAGCAGCTTGGCTTGGCGCTCGGTATGCACGCGCAGCGGTGAGCCTTCATCGCTCCAGATGCTGGCATACTTGGCCGCCGATTTCGCGGGCCGCGTATTGAGGATGACGAGATTCAGAATGGGCCACCACGCCAGGCGCGGAATCTCGACCACCCGCGTGTCCGACAGAAACTGTTTTAGATACGGGCGAACCGCGGCAGCGGTGGGTGCGCTGGGCGAACCGAGGTTCACCAGCAGCACGCCAGTGCGTGGCACTTGGCCGTGGGTATGCGCGGGCTCGGGCCGGTAGCGCGCCATCAGGACATCTCCAATGTGTAGAGCGGCGGTTCAGTCGCGCGAGGACAGCGCACTGGACAACAGGCGGGCAGTGATGTCGACGATCGGGATGACACGCTCGTAGGCCATGCGTGTCGGGCCGATCACGCCGAGCGAGCCGACCACCATGCCGTCGACTTCGTACGGCGCAGTGATCACGCTGCACTCATCCAGCGGCGCCAGGCCGGATTCGCCGCCGATGAAAATCTGCACGCCTTCGGCGCGGTGCGAAATGGTCAGCAACTGCAGCAGGCCGGTTTTCTGTTCGAACAGTTTGAACAGCTCGCGCAGGCGCACCATGTTGGAGGACAGATCCTCGACGTCGAGCAGGTTCGTCTCGCCCGACATCACATATTGCGAGGCGGTCTCCTGCACCGCTTCGTTGCCCGCGTCGACGGCGGCTGTCATCAGCTCCGACATGTCGCTGTGCAGTTGCTTGAGTTCGTCCTGGATGCGGTCGCGGATCGCTTCAAAATCAAGTCCGGTGCAATGCGCGTTGAGGTAATTGGCGGCCGTCGTCAGCTCCGACGGTGAATAGTTGCGGGCGGTATGCAGGATGCGGTTTTGCACATCGCCGCGGGTGGTGACGATGATCAGCAGGATGCGCTGGTCGGAAAGCGGCAGGAATTCGATCTGGCGAATGCGCACCGTTTCCTTGCGCGGTGTGACCACCACGCCGGCGAAGTGGGTGAGTTGCGATAGCAGCGACGAGGCGTTGCCGATGACGCGCTGGGGCTGATCGGGCTGCAACTGGCCCTTGAGTTCATCGAGCAGGCGGTTGTGCAGTGGCCGCACGGTCAGCAGATTATCGACAAACACACGATAGCCGCGTGCCGTGGGGACACGCCCCGCGGAGGTGTGCGGGCTGGCAATGAATCCCATCTCTTCGAGATCCGACATCACGTTGCGGATGGTCGCCGGCGACAGCTCGAGCCCCGAATGCTTGGAGAGCGTGCGCGACCCGACCGGCTGCCCCTCGACGATATAGCGTTCGATCAGGGTCTTGAGCAGGATGCGGGAACGCTCGTCGAGTTGAGGTGTGTTGGATTGGGCTGACATCGTCAGTGGATTCTATGGAAGTGTGCCGATCATGCAAAGCGCAGCAGGTCTCATGCGGAATCTGCCGCCACGTTGATGCGTCGAGCGCCAGTTTGACTTGTGGTTTAATCTGCGCCGATGAACAAGCGAATCCAGACCGTCGCACTGATCGGAAAGTACCAGAGTCCGGAAATTGCCGCTGCCGTGCAACACATTGCAGGAATCGTCCAGGCGAGCGGCCTAAAAGTATGGATCGAACAGGGCACGGCGAGTTCCACCGGTCTGGGTTCCCTGTTCGCGGTGGCAACCTATGAAGAACTGGGGTCCGGCGCCGATTTGGGAATCGTGCTCGGCGGCGACGGCACCATGCTCAATGCGGCGCGGCGGCTGGCCGGTTTCGATGTGCCGCTGGTGGGCATCAACGAAGGGCGGCTGGGGTTTCTGACCGATATTGCGCGAACCAGCGCGGAGAAGGGGCTGAACGCGATTCTCGACGGCCAAGGGGTCGAGGAATCCCGCTTCATGCTCGAAGTCGAAGTGGTGCGCAACGATCGTGCGGTATTCCAGACCGTGGCGCTCAATGACGTGGTGGTGAACAAGGGTGATATCGGGCGGATGATCGAATTCGACGTGCGCATCGATGACGAATTTGTCTACACGCAGCGTTCCGACGGCATGATCGTGTCGACGCCCACCGGCTCGACGGCCTACGCGCTATCGGCCAATGGGCCGATCTTGCATCCGCGCGTCGTCGGCATTGCGCTCGTGCCACTGTGCCCGCACACGCTGACCTCGCGGCCGATTACGCTGCCGGACAGCAGCCGCATCGAAATTCTGCTGCTGCCGCCGCACGACGCCCGTGTGCATGCCGACGGCCAGGAACGCTTCGACGCCTATGCCGGCGACACCGTCCGCATCTGCCGCTCGCCACACCGTTTCCGGCTGCTGCATCCGCCGGGCTACAGCTATTTCGCGATGCTGCGCGAGAAGCTGCACTGGAGTGAATCGCCGCGCAATCCAGTGCCACCGCGACGCAGTGAGTGAAACATGCTGCGCCGCCTGACTATCCGCGATTTCGTCATTGTCGACGCGCTCGAGCTGGATTTTTGCGCCGGATTTGGCGCACTGACCGGTGAGACCGGCGCCGGCAAGTCGATCCTGCTCGATGCGCTCGGCCTGGTGATGGGCGATCGCGCCGAAAGCGGCGTTGTGCGCAGCGGCCAGCAACGTGCCGAGATCACCGCGGAGTTCGATCTGCCGGCTGATCCCGCAATGCGGGAATGGCTCGAGGAGCAGGCCTTCGAAGCGGAAGAAGACAGCGTGCTGCTGCGCCGTGTGGTCGACCAGAAAGGCCGCTCGCGCGCCTGGATCAATGGCAGCACAGCCACCCTCGCGCAAATGCGTGAGGTGGGCGAAAGGCTCGCGGATATTCACGGCCAGCATGCCCATCATGCCTTGCTGCGCGCCGACGCGCAGCGCGCCCTGATCGACCGCTATGCGGCGCTCGAGGATGTGGCGGCCGGCGTCGCGGAGGCATGGCGCGCCTGGCAGAGCGCACGGCGTGCCCACGCGCGCGCCGAGGCCGACGCCGAGGGCAGCGCGCGCGAACGCGAGTTGCTCGAATGGCAGGTGCGCGAGCTTGATGATCTGGCATTCGACGCCGAAGCCTGGGACGAACTGAACCGCGAGCACGCCAGGCTCGGCCACGCAGCCGGCCTCATCGAGGGCGCAGCGTTTGCCGTCGCGGCGCTGGAAGAGGGCGACGCCCCAGTGGTCGGCGCGCTCGAGCAGTTGTCGACACGGCTTGCCGAACTGGCGCAGATCGATGCCAGCCTGCACGAGGCGCAGGAACTGTTGAGCAATGCCGCGATACAGGCCGACGAGGCGCTCCACGCCTTGCGCCACTACCGTGACCGGCTCGATCTCGATCCTGAGCGGCTGGCCGAGGTCGAAGCACAGATTGGCGCGGTCACCGACTTGGCGCGCAAGCATCGGGTCGCGCCCGAGGCTTTGCCGCAACTCCATGCACAGATGCGCGAACGACTCGATGCGCTGACCGAGGCTGCGGACCCTGCGCGCCTTGCCAAGCGTGTGGCCGAAGCCCGAAACGAATATCGCAAGCGTGCGCATGAGCTGAGCGCCGCGCGAATGCCCGTCGCGGCGGAACTGTCTTCGCAGGTGACCGCCTCGATGCAGGCCTTGTCGATGGCGGGCGGGCAATTCGAGGTGGCGCTGGTGCCGCTCGCCGAGGGTAGTGCGCACGGCGACGAGGCGATCGAGTTTCGTGTTGCCGCCAATCCCAGCCAGCCGCTGCGGCCGCTATCCAAGGTCGCGTCGGGTGGCGAGCTGTCCCGCATCGGGCTTGCCATTCAGGTTATCACCAGCCGCGCGGCGTCGACGCCGACCCTGATCTTCGACGAGGTCGACGTCGGCATTGGCGGACGTGTGGCGGAAATCGTTGGACGCATGCTGCGCGATCTGGGCGCGCAACGTCAGGTGATGTGTGTCACGCACCTGCCCCAGGTTGCCGCGCAGGCGAGCTGGCACTGGTCGATCGCCAAGGCGCAGCTCAATGGCGAGACCCTCAGCCGCGTGTCAGCGTTGGACGCGGCGGCGCGCGTCGACGAAATAGCGCGCATGCTGGGCGGCGTCGATATCACCGAGACGACGCGCCGCCACGCCGCCGAGATGCTCGGCCCAAAGACCTGACGGCTGACC
>CBDULG010000281.1:0-4300 GCA_965367985.1 uncultured Rhodocyclaceae bacterium | reverse complement strand
ATGCCGCTGCGCTCTCCACCGGCCCGGCAAACGCATGGCGCTTTGCTACCATGCGTGGAGACTTTGGCGCGTTGCAGCTCTTCGCGCGCGCCGCCGGATTGAGATGCATCGATTATCGAACCGCACAATGCGCGAATCCACGCCGCTTGCCGAACGTCTGCTGCCCTTCCTGCGTTGGCGCCATACGCTGGCGGAGACCGGCGTGCGTGGCGACATCATCGCTGGCGTTACGGTCGCCATGGTCACGTTGCCCCAGGCGCTCGCCTACGCGCAGCTTGCCGGCTTTCCCGCCCACTACGGCCTCTACGCGGCCATGCTGCCGGCCATCGTTGGCGCCTTGTTCGGGAGCTGTCCGCAACTTTCGACCGGGCCGGTCGCGCTCACCGGCATGCTGACCGCAGCAAGCGTCGCACCGCTCGCTGCGGCGGGCAGCGACGCCTATATCCATTTGGCGGTCTGGCTCGCGATACTCTCGGGCGTAATCCAGATCAGCCTCGGCGCGCTGCGACAGGGCTGGGTATTAAACCTGCTTTCCCGACCCGTCTTCGTCGGTTTCATCAATGCTGCGGCATTGCTCATCTGCTTTTCCCAGATTCCAGCGTTGATCGGCATCGATACGCCACGCACGGGCGCACTGTCGGAAAACTTTACACACTATGCCGGCGCCCTGCTGCAGCCTCACTTGGCAACGCTGGCCTTTGGACTTGGCGCGCTCGCCGCGCTCGTTCTACTCAAGCGCCTCCTTCCTCGTTGGCCAATCGTCCTCCTGGTCGTGGCGGCAAGCACCATCATCTCGGCGCTAAACGGCTTCGAGACCGCCGGCGGCGCGGTGGTCGGCAATATTCCGCAAACCTTGCCGTCGCTGTCGCTGCCGGCACGACCGTCGTGGGAAACGCTGGCCGACCTGGTGCCGGCCGCTTTCGTCCTCGCGCTGGTGAGCTTTCTCGAGGCCGCCTCGAGCTGCAAACCGATTTCCGAAAAAACCGGGCAGCCATGGAGCGAAGACCAAGAATTGATCGGCCAGGGTCTGGCCAAGCTTGCTGCGGGTGCCACCAGCACCATGCCCACAAGCGGGTCATTTTCGCGCTCGGCGCTCAACCTTGCGACCGGCGCACGCACCGGGCTGGCGCCATTGATCTCCGCCGCCATCGTCATTGCCGCGACGCTCAGCCTCGCGCACACACTGCACCATTTGCCGCGCGCCGTGCTCGCGGCAATCATCCTGCATGCGGTTATCAACCTGGTCGACTTCAAGGCGATCATGCGCGCATGGCGCATCGACACGGACGACGGCATCGCCGCCGTCGCGACGTTCAGCGCGACGCTGTTCTTTGCGCCGCACATTCAGAACGGCGTGCTGACAGGGCTATTACTATCACTCTCGCTACTCATCTGGCGCAGCATGAAACCGCGCATTGCGTTGCTCGGGCTGCATGAAGATGCCTCATACCGCGACCTGCAGCGGTTCGGCCTCCCCCACCCTCACCCGGAGGTCGTCATCCTGCGCTTCGACGGTGCGCTGCATTTCGTCAATGCGGCGCGCTTCATCGAAGCCGTCGATTGGGCCCGCCACGCCCAGCCGGACACGCGCACCGTGGTGCTCTCGTCGGCGGGCATCAATACCATCGACGCCACCGGTCTCGATGCGATACGCACGGTCATCGCGCGCATGCGCGAAGAAGGCCAGACGCTCGCCTTCTGTGGCCTCAAGAAACAGGTGATCGACCTCATGGAGCGCGACGGACTGTGGGAAGACATCGGGCCGCATGCAATCTATCGCCATGAGCAGGCGGCAATCGACGCGCTGTGCCCCGAACTGGGCGCCCAGGCGAAAGACTTTGACAGGGTAGAGGCGCCCCGATAAAATCACGCGTTTTCGCGCAATTTCCGATAATTGGAGCACAACCATGTACGCGGTCATAAAAACCGGGGGCAAGCAGTATCGCGTGTCCGCCGGCCAAAAGATCAAGGTAGAACAGATGCCGGCAGACGTGGGCTCGGAAATCACGCTCGATCAAGTACTTATGGTCGGGGAAGGCGAGTCGGTGCAAATCGGCGCGCCCGTGGTGGACGGTGCCACTGTGAAAGCCACGGTGCTTTCGCAAGGTCGTCACGACAAGGTCAAGATTTTCAAGATGCGCCGTCGCAAGCACTCGATGAAGCATCAGGGCCACCGCCAGAACTACACCGAACTTCGCATCGAAGCGATTTCGGCCTGATCAGGAGAAAAGGTTATGGCACACAAGAAAGCCGGCGGCAGTTCCCGCAACGGTCGCGACTCAGAATCAAAACGTCTCGGCGTCAAGCGCTACGGTGGGCAGCTGGTCCCCGCGGGAAATATCCTCGTTCGTCAGCGCGGCACCGAATTTCACCCGGGCGAGAACGTCGGCATGGGCAAGGATCACACCTTGTTCGCGCTCAAGGACGGCACCGTCCAGTTTGCGGTCAAGGGCCCCAAGAAGCGCCGCACTGTTTCGATCGTCCCGGCCGCGGAATAGCCTCTCGGTCGCCAGAGCAGCACTTGAGAGCCCTGTCGTCGTGATGGGGCTTTTTTCTTTGTAGCGCCGTGCTCAGTGGCAGGTGCGCCGCGTCGCAGTCAGGGCAGACAGATGAAATTCATTGACGAGGCACGAATTGAAGTTGCCGCCGGTGACGGCGGCAATGGCTCGGCGTCGTTCCGTCGCGAGAAATTCGTCCCGCGTGGCGGCCCGGACGGCGGCGACGGCGGTCGCGGCGGCAGCATCTGGGCGGAAGCCGACAACAACCTCAACACACTCGTGGACTATCGATTCAAACGCCATTTCCGCGCGCCACGCGGCGAGAACGGCCAGGGCAAGGATTGTTACGGCAAAGGCGGCGAAGACATCGTGCTGCGCATGCCGGTGGGCACGGTGATCACTGACCAGGAGACGGGAGAGCGTCTGGCGGACCTCGACGAGAACGGAAAACGCGTCCTCATCGCGCAGGGCGGCACCGGCGGCTTCGGCAACATCCATTTCAAGTCGAGCACCAATCGCGCGCCACGCCAGCGTACGCTGGGCACTGAAGGCGAACGGCGCACCCTGCAACTCGAACTCAAAGTGCTGGCCGACGTCGGCCTGCTCGGCATGCCCAATGCAGGAAAATCCACATTTATCCGCGCCGTTTCGGCCGCGCGCCCGAAGGTGGCCGACTATCCGTTCACCACACTGCACCCCAATCTCGGCGTTGTACGCACCGACGAAAACCGCAGCTTCGTGATTGCCGACATTCCAGGCCTGATCGAGGGTGCTGCTGAGGGTGCCGGTCTCGGGCACCGCTTCCTCAACCACTTGGCACGTACGCACCTGCTGCTCCATATCGTGGACCTGGCGCCACTTGAAGACAGCAGCGACCCGGTTGACGACGCGCGTGCGATCGTCGGCGAACTCCAGCGGTACGACGAGGAACTCGCCGCAAAACCGCGCTGGCTGGTGCTCAACAAGCTCGATCTAATCGCACCCGAAGAGCGCCAGGGGCGTGTCGACGCGTTCTTTGCCGCGTATGGCGAAACCGTACGCTGCTTCACCATCTCGGCCATCGATGGCAACGGCTGCAAACCGCTGATCTACGAAATTCAAGACCACATCGACGCCCACCGAAACCCGGTGCCGGCGGATAATGTAGGCAGCGATGAATCACCAGTTCCCTACGATCCCCTCGCCCCATGAGAGATAAAATCCGCGACGCGCGACGCCTTGTCGTCAAGGTCGGAAGCGCCCTGGTCACCAACAACGGCACCGGCCTCGACCGCGACGCGCTGGCCGACTGGGCGCGGCAAATCGCACAGTTGCGGGAAAGCGGCCGCCAGATCGCACTCGTATCCTCCGGCGCCATCGCCGCCGGCATACAGCGCCTCGGCTGGACAAGGCGCCCGCACGAAATGCACAAGCTGCAGGCCGCGGCGGCCGTCGGACAGATGAAACTCGCGCAAGCCTACGAGGACGTCTTTTCGGCGCACGGCATCCACACCGCGCAAATCCTGCTTACCCACGACGACCTCGCCGACCGCAAGCGCTACCTCAACGCCCGTTCGACCATCACCACGCTGCTCAAACTCGGCGTCATCCCGATCATCAACGAGAACGACACCGTAGTCACCGACGAAATCAAGTTCGGCGACAACGACACTCTCGGCGCCCTCGTCGCCAACCTCATCGAAGCCGAAGCCCTGATCATCCTCACCGACCAGGACGGCCTCTACACCGCCGACCCTCGCAAACACCCCGGTGCCACGCTGATCAGTGAGGGCCAGTCCGAAGACCTGCGCTACGAAGCCATG
>CBDULG010000280.1:0-4305 GCA_965367985.1 uncultured Rhodocyclaceae bacterium | reverse complement strand
ACCTGCACACGATGCGTTTTCGCGATTTCACGCAGAACGCCGTGCGCGACGAAGTGCCGACGATCATCGACGCGCCATATGCCGGCCACACATCGGTCATTGCCGACCTCGCCCCCGGGCAGAGCCTGGTGCAGACGCTGCTGGAGAACGGTCTGTCCCGCGTCTACGTCACCGACTGGAAAACCGCCACGCAAGACATGAAGCACTACGACATCGACAACTACCTGGCCGAGATCAACGTGGCGGTGGACGACGTCGGCGGCCGCGTCAACCTGGTCGGCCTGTGCCAGGGCGGCTGGATGTCAGCAATGTACGCCGCGCGCTACCCGGATAAGGTGAGCAGTCTGGTGCTGGCCGGCGCGCCCATCGATACCGACGCCGGGTCAGGACCGATCCGGGCCATGGCGCACAACCTCGATATGACCCAGTTCGAAGAATTCGTCGCCGTCGGCGGCGGATTCATGCGCGGCAAGTTCATGCTTGCCGCATGGAAGAACATGCATCCCGGCAACCAGTATTTTGGCAAGTACGTCGATCTGTACGAACATATCGACGACCCGGTGTATATCAGCAAGCAAGAAGCATTCGAAGCCTGGTACGAGAATCCGCTCGATCTGCCCGGGCGGTGGTACCTGCAGGCGGTGAAGGAACTATTCAAGGAGAACCGCCTCGTTAAGGGCAGCTTCGTCGGCCTCGGCCGCCCGCTGTCGCTCAAGGACATCACCTGCCCGGTAACGCTGCTTGCCGGCGAATCAGATGACATCACCACCAGGGAACAGGTGTTCAATGCCGAGAACTTCCTCGGCACCCCGAAGGAAGACATCGTGAAGACGCTCGTGCCGGGCGGACACATCGGTCTGTTTATGGGCAGTGGCACGCTGAAAGATTACTGGCCGGCGATCGCGCGCTGGATCGGCGCCGCTAGCACGGTCTGAGAATGGCGGGCTGACGGGCCCGGGAGAAATGCATGGAAACAATCGAGAACCGAACATTCGACGAGATACGTATTGGCGATTCGGCCAGTCTCGAACGGCGCCTCACGGTGGCGGACATCAAGCTGTTTGCGATCATGTCCGGCGATGTGAACCCGGCGCATGTCGACGAGGACTATGCGAAAGCCAGCCCGTTTCACCAGGTCATTGCGCACGGCCTGTGGGGCGGCGCGCTGATCTCGACGGTGCTCGGCACCCAGCTTCCAGGGCCCGGCACGATCTACCTCGAACAAAGCCTGCGCTTCCGGCGTCCAGTGGCGCTCGGGGATCGGCTGACCATTACCGTGACCGTCACCGAGAAAGATGCGGAAAAGCACCAGCTGACACTCGACTGCCGCTGCGTCAACCAGGACGGCACGACCGTGATCAGCGGCGAGGCGCGGGTGCTCGCGCCGACCGAAAAGGTGAAACGGCCGCGCTGGGCCTTGCCGGCGGTTCAGCTCAATGAGCGCCCGCATCTTCACCGCTTGATGGAGGCGGCGAAGCAACAGGGTCCGCTGCGCACGGCGGTGGTCCATCCGGTCGATAAGGCATCGCTCGCGGGTGCCGTGGCGGCCGCCGGCGAAGGCCTGATCGAACCGCTGCTGATCGGCCCTGAACACAAGATCCGCGCCGTGGCCGAGGCCGAAGGGCTCGATATTTCGTCATTTACGCTGATCGCCACCGAGCACAGTCACGCCGCCGCCGAAAAGGCCGTCGAATTGGCGCGTGCCGGCGAAGTGGACGCGCTGATGAAGGGCAGCCTGCATACCGACGAGTTCCTGCGCCCGGTAGTCTCCAAGCAAACCGGCCTGCGCACCGAGCGGCGCATGGGCCACGTGTTCGCCTTCGACGTGCCGACCTATGCGCGGCCGCTGTTCATCACCGACGCGGCGATCAACATCGCGCCAGGCCTGGAGCAGAAACGCGACATTGTGCAAAACGCCATCGACCTGGCGCTCGCGCTCGGCATCGAGGTACCGAAGGTTGCCGTGTTGTCGGCCGTCGAGACGGTCACACCTGGCATCCAATCGACGCTCGATGCGGCGGCGCTGTGCAAGATGGCTGACCGCGGCCAGATCACCGGCGGCAGCGTCGACGGTCCACTGGCCTTCGACAACGCTGTGTCGCCGGAGGCCTGCGCGATCAAGGGCATCGTCTCGCCGGTGGCCGGACAAGCCGACATCCTGGTGGTGCCCGACCTCGAAGCCGGCAACATGCTGGCCAAGCAGCTCGAATACCTCGGCGGCGCGGAAGGCGCCGGCATCGTGCTCGGCGCGCGCCTGCCGATCATCCTTACCAGTCGCGCCGACGACACGGTCAGCCGGCTGGCCTCCTGCGCGCTGGCGGTCATGTTCCATCAATATCAACGCAAGGCGCTGGCATGAAAGGCGACATTCTGGTTCTAAACAGCGGCTCGTCGAGCATCAAGTTCGGTGTCTACGACGGCGACGACGAGGCGCTGCCCTTGCTCGGCCAAGGTCAGATCGACGGGATCAACGGACGCGCGCGCTTGAGTGCCGTCGATCAGAGCGGCGAGACGGTGGTTGACAAGACGGTTGGCGAGGGTCTCGACCACGGCAAGGCAATGGCCTTGCTGGTCGAATGGGGGCAGACACGCGAGGCGGCGCGCGACATTGCCGCCGTCGGTCACCGCGTGGTGCACGGCGGCACACTGTTCGACGGGCCCGTGCTGATCAACGAGACGGTGCTGAGCCAGCTGGAGGCGCTCGATCCGCTGGCACCCTTGCATCAACCGCACAATCTGGCCGGTGTTGCCGTGCTGCGCGCGCTCGAACCGTCACTGCCGCACGTCGCCTGTTTCGACACCGCGTTTCATCGCCATCTACCCGAACTGGCACAGCGATTCGCGCTGCCGCGGGAATATCACGACGCCGGCATTCGCCGCTACGGATTCCACGGCCTGTCGTACGAATACATCGCCGAAGTGCTGCCCGAGGTGGTCGGGCCGGCGATTGCCGGCGGCCGCGTGATCGTCGCCCATCTCGGCAATGGCGCCAGCATGTGCGCGCTGCGCGACCGCCGCAGCGTCGAGACGACGATGGGCTTCACCGCGCTCGACGGCCTGCCGATGGGCACGCGCTGCGGCAATCTCGATCCCGGCGTAGCGCTCTACCTGCAGGGCGAGTGGGGCATGAGCACGGCCGAAGTCAACGAACTGCTCTACCACCGCTCGGGCCTGCTCGGCGTCTCGGGGATCAGCAACGACATGCGTACCCTGCTGGCCAGTGACAAATCGAGCGCGCGCGAAGCGATCGACCTCTATGTGTATCGCATCAACCGCGAACTGGGCGCGTTGACAGCCGCGCTGGGCGGCATCGATGCCCTGGTGTTCACCGGCGGTATCGGCGAACACGCCGCACCGATTCGCGCGATGGTGTGCGGGCTGGCGCGCTGGGCCGGCATACGGCTCGACGCCGCCGCCAATGAAATGAAGCACGCGACCTGCATCAGCACGCCCGACAGCGACACCGCGGTATGGGTCATTCCGACCAACGAAGAGTGGATGATCGCCCGCCATACGCGCACGGTGATCGACAGCGCGACCTGAGAGAACGCTTACGCCGCCCGCCGACACGCCACCGTCGAACAAGTGGACCGAGACGGCCGGGCCCGAGCTGAAATGGAAAAAGCCCCGCTGGCTTCCGTGTGGGAAGCCAGCGGGGCTTTTTTCAGTGTGCTCGCCGCGTGCCGGGCGCCGTGACCGGTGTTACATGCGCCCCAGATCTTCGATCGCATCGATGACCATGCCGGTGCCCACCGCAATGAGCAGGATGTCGACGCCGACGCGCACGTAGCGGTGCCGCGGTGGCGGCGCACCAAGCTCGACGATGATCGCCGCGGGCGGATCGTAATACACCACCTCGCGCGGCAGCACGCGGCCTTTGCGCCATTTCTTCGCTACGCCCGGCGGCACACAGCCGTTGCGCTTCTTCGCCAGCCCCGGCGGGCAGCGCCCGGACCGGTATTCGCGAACGTAATAGGTGTGCACCACGGTGCGATGGCGATCGCTGAAGTAGCGATCTGCACGCCGGTCGTCGCGATCGTCACGCCGGTCCGAGCGACGGTCGTCACGCCGGTCGTCCCGACGCTCTTCCCTATATTCACGCTTATCGCGTTTGTCGCTTTTGTCGCGCGATTTCTCCGATTTGTGCTTTTCCTTGCCAGCCCAGTCCGGCTTGTCGGCCAGCGCGGGGCCGGCGGCAAGCAGGCCGGACAGCGCCAAAGCGAAAACGGCGATGACGCCGCGGTGTGTCTTACTCTTCATGTGAGGCTCCAGAAAGTCGTGGCGGATTCTACTGTCCGGGAAGCC
>CBDULG010000279.1:0-4352 GCA_965367985.1 uncultured Rhodocyclaceae bacterium | reverse complement strand
CGCCGGCCTGTTCGGCGAGTTGTTCGATGGCGTGGTGGATGGGGCCGATGCCGTGGGTGATGATGCCGCCGCCGACGAGGAACATGGCGGCGGTGCCGAAGATGGACAGCGCGCGCATGAGCCATGGCGCGATCCAGAGAATAGCGGCGCCGGCCGTCTGTGCAACGCTGCCGTCGCGCTGGCTGAGCCACAGGCCGAGGTCGTCGAGCTTGACGATGGCGGCGACCAGGCCGTAGACGCCTACTGTAATTCCCACGGCGATGCCGACCAATACGGTCACCTGCGTCGTGAAGTCACTCGCGGCGACGACGCCGAGCGTGATGGCGATGATTTCGGCGGAGAGAATGAAATCGGTCCGGATGGCGCCCTTGATCTTCTTTTTTTCGAAGGCCACGATATCGACCGCGGGGTCGGCCACGGCCTTGACCAGTTCCTCGTGGTGTTCATCCGCCTCCTTGCGATGCAAGAAAGCATGCAGCAGCTTTTCAAAGCCTTCGTAACAGAGGAAGGCGCCACCCAGCATGAGTAGCGGCACGACCGCCCAGGGTGCAAAGGCGCTGATCGCCAGCGCGGCAGGCACGAGGATGGCCTTGTTGATAAACGAGCCTTTGGCGACCGCCCACACCACTGGCAGTTCGCGGTCGGCCTTGACGCCGGTGACCTGTTGCGCGTTGAGCGCGAGGTCGTCGCCTAGTACGCCGGCGGTCTTCTTGGCGGCGACTTTGGCGAGTATCGCGACGTCGTCCAACAAGGTCGCGATGTCGTCGATGAGCATGAGCAGGCTGGTGGCGGCCATTGGGGTTCCTTGATTTTCGTTGTCGCCGTCATCGTAAACCGCGCACCCGGGTTGTGCATCCGCAGAGAACGGCGATCGACGTGTTCGCATGCGTATTGGCGTCGCGCAGGCATGGATGCGCGCAGCACCCGGTATGACGAAAACACAATAAATGTAGCCCGGATGCAGCGCAGCGGAATCCGGGGCTGTCGCTCGATACGCCATAAAAATCAACGGAGTCCGGCCTTCATCCTACATTCGGGCTACGACACGCTACTTTGCATCCGCCTACGCCATCTTGCGTATTCCTGCGTCGGCGCTCACTGCCTAAGCTGCGAATCGTGCACCGCAACACGTCCGGCCATTTGTCGGACCTTCCGTTCTCGATCACCAGGAGTTTCATCCATGCAGACCCGCCGTTCCTTTATCAAGGCCCTCACGCTGTCCGCTTCACTCGCCGCAATGGGTTCCGTTTCAAGCTTTGCGCAGGCCGCAGACACGATCAAGGTCGGCATCCTGCATTCGCTCTCCGGCACCATGGCGATCTCCGAAACGGCATTGAAAAACGTCGCGCTGATGACGATCGAAGAGATCAACGCCGCTGGCGGTGTGCTCGGCAAGCAGCTCGAGCCGGTCGTTGTCGATCCCGCCTCCAACTGGCCGCTGTTCGCCGAAAAGGCCCGCCAGTTGATCAGCCAGGACAAGGTCGCCGCCGTGTTCGGTTGCTGGACCTCGGTGTCGCGCAAGTCGGTGAATCCCGTGTTCAAGGAGCTGAACGGCCTGCTTTTCTACCCCGTGCAATACGAGGGTGAAGAGCTTGAAAAGAACGTCTTCTACACCGGCGCGGCGCCCAATCAACAGGCCATTCCGGCAGTCGAGTATCTGATGAGCAAGGATGGCGGCGAAGCCAAGCGCTTCGTGCTCCTGGGCACCGACTACGTCTATCCGCGCACCACCAACAAGATCCTGCGCGCCTTCCTGCACAGCAAGGGTGTGAAGGACGAAGACATCATGGAGGAGTACACCCCGTTCGGGCACTCCGACTATCAGACGATCATCGCCAACATCAAGAAGTTCGCGGCAGCCGGCAAGAAGACCGCCGTGGTGTCCACCATCAACGGCGACTCCAACGTGCCGTTCTACAAGGAACTGGGTAACGCCGGCCTTAAAGCGACCGACGTGCCGGTGGTTGCCTTTTCGGTGGGTGAAGAAGAGCTGCGCGGTGTCGATGCCAAGCCGCTGGTCGGCCACCTCGCCGCATGGAACTACTTCATGAGCGTGAAGAACCCGACCAACACCGCCTTCATCGAGAAATACAAGGCCTGGGCGGCCGCCAACGGCGTCGCGAACGCCGATAGCGTGGTGACCAACGATCCGATGGAAGCGACCTATGTCGGCATTCACATGTGGAAGCAGGCGGTCGAAAAAGCCGGCACGACCGATGTCGATCCGGTGATCGACGCGCTGGGCGGGCAGACTTTCGAGGCGCCGTCCGGCTTCACGCTGACCATGGACGAAACCAACCACCACCTGCACAAGCCGGTGCTGATCGGTGAAGTGCGCGCCGATGGCCAGTTCTCCACCGTGTGGAAGACCAAGGAGCCGGTGCGCGCGCAACCGTGGAGCCCGTACATTCCGGGCAACGAGTCCAAGCAAGACATCTAGAGCATTCAGGCCCTAAGTTGCCACTCACGCCTTGCGTGATTTCCCGGGCCGGCCGTGGCCGGTCCGGGTTTTTAACCTGGCAACCGCAGTTGACCACGCGTCGACCTCGGAAAGTTACCGTGCGCATTGATTATTTCCCCTTCCGCCGACGCCACCGATTGGGTGGGTGCGGTACACGCACGTTGTCACGACCGGCGTACCGCCTGACTGTGTTGCCTCATCTGGCAAATGAGGTCGCGGAGGCTGCTGCGTACCCCTCGCGCCATGCCGGACGACCCGCGAGCCGCACACTCGGGCGCGTCCAACTGCGCTATTCAGGTCTAGCGAACCAACGCCCATGTTCCCGACGCCGGTGTAAGCAGATGCGCGCCGAACGGCCGGTCTGCTTCTGGAAACATCTATGACGCGCACGCTTATCGCCCTCGTTTTCGCGCTCTTTGCAGCGGCCGCCGCTCACGCCGCGCCTTCATCCGAGGTGCTCGCCAAACTCGCCGAGGACGATTCCGACAGCCGCATCGAGGCAATTGCCGCGCTCGGCGCCGACGGCAGTGAACAAAGCGTCCGCCTGCTCGATGCACTCGCGGACGAATCACTTGCCGTCACCGGCGATGGCCGGCTGGTTATCCTCACCGGCAGCGGCGCGCTCGATGCCAGCACCGGCGAGGCGATCGAGCCCTACCCCAAAGATGCCGATGCGCTCTACCTGAACAACCGCGTGCGCCGCGCCCTGCATAGCGCGCAGGCCGCGACACGCATCACCTCATCGAACCGCAACGAACGCCTGAGCGCCGCCCACCAATTGCGCGACGGCGCCAGCGAAGCCTTGCTGCCGCTGCTCGAACCGGCGCTGGAGAAAGAGCAGGACAGCGAGATCCGCGGCATTTTGCTGCTCGCCGTGGCGCGCATTCAGATCGACAGCGACGACCCGGCAAGCCGCCGGCTGGCCGCCGAACGGCTCGGCGAATCGTCCGACGCCTCCGTCAAGGTAATGCTCGAAGGGCTACTCGCCACAGACGGCAACGGCGAATTCATGGAGCCGGACGCAAGCGTGCGCGATGCGGCCAAAGCCGCCATCAACGCAATCGACCAGCGGCTCGCATTTGCCGACGCTGCGAGCACGGTATTCACTGGCCTGTCGCTCGGCTCGATCCTGCTGCTTGCCGCACTCGGCCTGGCGATTACTTATGGCGTGATGGGCGTCATCAACATGGCGCACGGCGAACTGCTGATGGTCGGCGCCTACGCCACCTACGTCGTGCAGGGCCTGTTCCGCACCCACCTCCCCGGGTTCATCGATCACTACGTGCTGGTGGCGGTGCCGGTGGCGTTTTTCACCGCGGCGGCGGTCGGCATGCTGATGGAGCGCACGGTCATCCGCTGGCTCTACGGGCGGCCGCTCGAAACCCTGCTCGCCACCTGGGGCCTGTCGCTGGTGCTCATTCAGACCGCGCGGGTCATCTTCGGCCCGCAGAACGTCGAGGTCTCCAACCCGAGCTGGATGAGCGGCGGCGTGGTTGCCTTCGCCGACGTGGTGCTCCCGTGGAACCGCATCGTCATCATCGCCTTCGCCGCCTTCGTGCTGCTGCTGGTGTGGCTGATGATGCAGAAGACGCGACTGGGCATGTTCGTGCGCGCCGTTACGCAGAACCGTTCGATGGCCGGCTGCGTCGGCGTGCCCACCGCGCGCGTCGACACGCTGGCCTTCGGCATCGGCGCCGGCATCGCCGGGCTGGGCGGCTGCGCACTGTCGCAGGTTGCCAACGTCGGCCCGGCGATGGGCCAGGGCTACATCGTCGATTCCTTCATGGTCGTGGTGCTCGGCGGCGTCGGCCAGCTGGCCGGCGCGGTGACCGCCGCGATGGGTCTGGGCCTGATGACCAAGGTGCTCGAAGGCTGGGCCGGCGCCGTGGTC
>CBDULG010000278.1:0-4365 GCA_965367985.1 uncultured Rhodocyclaceae bacterium | reverse complement strand
CACCCGGATCACGACTGGATCTACCAGCGGGACAACAGCTGAGCTGTCGCGAATTCCCGAGCAAAACGATGCAACTGACCCAGCCCGACAACAACACGCCGATGGTCACCATCATCAACGGCGGCACCCAGGGTCTCGGCGAAGCCGTGGCGCGCAAGCTGGCGGCCGACGGCGCCGCCGGCCTGCTGCTGGTGGGCCGCTCCATCGGTCGCGGCGAAGCACTCGCCTCGGAGCTGAGCGCAGCAGGCACGCTGACCCGATTTTTCCGCGTTGACGTCGCCGATGCGGACGCGCCGCAGGCCATCGTCGACACCTGTCTCGAGCACTTCGGCGCCGTGCACGGACTGGTCAATATCGCCGCGATGACGACTCGCGCGAACCTGTTCGAGGACACGCCGAAGCACTTCGAGCAGATGATGCGCCTTAACGCGCAGGCGCCGTATTTTCTGATTCAGGCCACCGCCAGGGCGATGATCGAGCGCGGCCTGCGGGGTTCCATCGTCAACATTGGATCCACCAGCGGGCACGGCGGGCAGACCAAGCTCACCGCCTATTGCATGTCCAAGGGGGCGGTGACCGTCATGACGCGCAATCTGGCATTCGGCCTGATGCGCCACGGCATCCGCATCAACCAGATCAACCCCGGCTGGATGGAGACCGAATCCGAGCACCGCACGCAGGTGGAGCAGGACGGCGCGCCAGACAATTGGCTGGAACTGGCTGCACCGCAGCGCCCCATGGGCAGATTGGTGCAGCCTTGGGAGGTGGCCCACGCCGCGGCTTACTGCCTGTCGCCGGCCTCCGGCCTGATGACAGGCAACCAGATCGATATCGACCAGTCCGTGCAGGGCGCCGGTGACCCGCCGATGCCCAGCGTGGAGGATATGGTCAGCCCACCATGAGCAGCGCCGCTGCCAACCCCGGCAACATATCGCTGGCGGATTTTATCGCCAGCCGCGAGGCCGCCGTGCCCGCCAGCGGGCTGCGCCACGCCGAGCGCGTCGAGATGGGCGTGCCGGTTTACGACGGGGACACTCTGCGCAAGATGAACTCGGACGCGCTTGCCGATGTGCGGCGCGAGTGGGCCGATTGCTGGCTGGAGGGCGCAGGCATCATCGCCATCTCCGGCTTTTTCGCCGAGGTCGCCCCGGTCGATGCCATGTCCGCCGTATTCGCATCCATCTTCGAGCGCGAGCTGGCGGAGAATGGCGGCGGCGATCACTTCGCCGCCCAGGGCGCCAACCGGCGCATCTGGAACGTGCTGGAAAAGTCCGCCGTGGCCGACCCGCAGGCCTTTGTCGACTATTACCGCAACCCGCTGCTGGGTGCGGTTTCCGAAGCCTGGCTGGGACCGGCCTATCAGCTCACCGCACAGGTCAATCTGGTGCCGCCGGGCGGCGCGGCGCAGCAGGCGCACCGCGATTACCACTTGGGTTTTCTCGACGACGCGGTGGTCGCGCGTTATCCACTACACGCCCAGACCATGTCCGCCCAACTCACCCTGCAGGGCGCCATCGCCCACGTCGACATGCCGCTGGAATCCGGCCCGACCCGGCTGCTGCCCGGCTCGCAACGCTTTGCGCTGGGCTACCAGCTGTATCGCCGCGATGAGCTGCAGCGTTACTTCGACAAGCACGCCGTGCAACTGCCGCTGGCTAAGGGCGACGCGGTGTTCTTCGGCCCGGCGCTGATGCACGCGGCGGGCAGCAACCGCAGCGCAGACGTCCAGCGGCTGGGCAACCTGCTGCAGATTTCCTCCGCCTTTGGGCGTCCGATGGAGTGCGTCGACCGCGCGCGGATGCAGCGGGCTTGCTATCCGCTGCTGGCAAAAGCCGGACTGAGCGAAGCCGAGCTGGATACGCTCACGACCGTGCTCAGCGAGAGCTATCCCTTTCCCACCAATCTCGACCGCGACGCGCCCGAGGGCAGCATGACGCCTACCAGCGGCCGCGCGCTCCTGCTGCGCGCGCTGGAAAACGGCCACAGCGTCGATCAATTCGCCGCCACGCTGGACGACTACGCCTGGCGGCGACGGAGCCACTGAATGCTGAATTTTCCCGCTGGCGAGGAACGCTCGCTGGACATCATCTGCCTCGGCCGCGCCGGGGTGGATCTCTACGCCGAGCAGGAGCAGACACCCTTGGCAGAGGCGGATCGCTTCATCCGCCAACTGGGCGGCTCCTCCGGCAACATCGCCGTCGGCTGCGCGCGACTGGGGCTGCGTACCGGGATGATCTCCCGCGTCGCTGACGATCCGCTGGGCGAGTTCGTCTGCAACTTCCTGCGCGAAGAGGGCGTGGACGTGCGCGGCGTTGGCCTGGACAACAGCGGCACCCGCACCAGTCTGGCGATCACCGAGCAGAACCACCCCGACTGCGCGGTGGTCTTCTATCGCCACCGGCCGGCAGACATGGCGCTGGCGCCGGAGCACATCGACGAGGACTACATCGCCAGCGCACGGCTGCTGCTGCTCACCGGCACTGCGCTGTCGGCGGAACCCTCCCGCGCCGCCTGCTGGCGGGCCATTGACTGCGCCGAGCGCCATGCCACGCCGGTGGCACTCGATTTGGATTACCGCGCCCACGCCTGGACCAGCCTCGACGAAGCCGCCGACGTTCTCGGCCGGGCCGCGGCGCGCTGGCGGCTTCGGCTTGGCAACCGCGAGGAGTTCGACGTGCTCGACGGCCGCGCGGCCGAGACTGCCGACGACGATGCGGCAAGCGCCGCACGCTATCAACGCGATGGTGTCGAACTGCTGGTGATCAAGCACGGTGCGCGCGGCGCGCGACTGTATCCGCGCAACGGTGAGCCGGTCGAGATGGGTATCTACCCGCTGCAGGCGAAGAAGCCTTTCGGTGCCGGCGACGCCTACGCGGCTGCGCTGTGCGCCGGCCTGCTTCAGGGTCGTTCGTTGGCGGATAGCGCCCGGCGGGGCGCGGCCGCGGCGGCGCTGGTGGTGTCGCGCACCGGCTGCGCCGCTGCCTCGCCCAGCGACGATGAGATCGAAGCGCTGATGGCCGCAACGGCCATGACCGCCGCATTGCACGACGTTCAACACAACAACGGGACCTGAATCATGCCAAAACATATCGAAGCATTCGACAACCGCAACGAGCCCATCGTCGGCGTCGACGACGCGCTGGTGCCGCTGTGCTATTTCAACCGCGTGCAGCTGGCCGAGGGTGAGTCCCACGAGTACGCGCTGGAGCGCTACGAATCGGTCGCCGTGCTGGCCTCCGGCACCTGCGATATCGAGGTCGACAGCCAGCTGTTCGAGTCGGTCGGCGAGCGCGAATCGGTCTGGGCCGGGCGGCCCAGCGGCGCCTATGTGCCCGTGGGTGCAAAGGCGAAACTGACCTGCCGCAGCGCGCAGGCCGAGGTGTTCGTCGCCGGCGGCCGCTACGAGGAGAAGCTCGAACCCTTCGTGATCCGCCCGGATGACACCGACAAGGTGCAGTACGGCAGCGACGACACCAAGACCCATCGCAAGATCCTGCACATCCTCGGGCAGAAGAACGCCGACCAGCGTGGCCGCCTGCTGGTCAGCGAGCTATTCACCGTCGGCGCCGGCGGTTGGTCCGGCTTCCCGCCGCACAAGCACGATGTGGAAGATCCACCGCACGAGACCCGCTACGAGGAGGTCTACCAGTTCCGCTTCAATCCGGAGCAGGGCTTCGGCGCCCAGTTCGCCTATGCGCACGAGGATGACACCGGGCCGGTCTACCACATCAAGAACGGCAGCACGGTGTTGCTCGAACGCGGCTACCACCCCTGCGTGGCCGCGCCGGGCTACGAGATGTATTACTTCACCGTCATTGTCGGCGAACACTCCAAATCACTGCGCCAGCGCTTCCAGTCCCAGCACGAGTATCAGGTCCACACGATACCCGGCATCAAGGACATGGTCGCCAAGTTCAAATAGGCCCAAGCATGCTGAGAAATCTTCGCGAACTGCTGCCGACCGCCGCCGAGAGCGACGGCGCCATCCCCTGCTTCAACGTCTTCGGCTACGAGGACGCCAGCGCGGTGGTGGCCGCCGCCGAGCGGCTGCAACTGCCGGTGATCCTCGCCGCCAACAAGGACTGTGTGGAATACATGGGCGTCGAGGTCATTGCTGCGCTGCTGCGAATGGTGGCCGAGCGCGCCAGCGTGCCGATCGTCGTGCACCTCGACCACTGCTATGAGGAAGCGACCATCGAGGCCGCGATCGCTGCCGGCTTCACTTCGGTGATGTTCGACGGCTCGCAGCTGCCGCTGGAAGACAACATCCGCCGCAGCCGCGCGATGGCCGACTTGGCTCACGCCGCCGGCGTCAGTATCGAGGGCGAAATCGGCTCGGTGGCCTATCAGTCCGGCCGCGATCAC
>CBDULG010000277.1:0-4365 GCA_965367985.1 uncultured Rhodocyclaceae bacterium | reverse complement strand
CCGGCGGGCCGTTTGCGTCAACCGCGTTGGTAACCGGCGGTGGCCCGCAGGTGACCGGTACGGACACCCGGCAACCCCAGTGAGAGCGCCACCAAGGCAAGAGAGTCCGGCTCGGGCACGCGAAATCAACCGTCAGCCGATAGCGTCCTGCCCCGCTGAACTCGCCCAGAAAGCTCGCCACGCCAACTGCGCCGGCGAATTCACCGGTACTGAAGGCTCCGGCGGTGCTGGCAAGGAAAAACGTGTCTGCAATACCGCTGGCCGACGCGAAATCGTCGCCGGTATCGGCATCTGCGACGGCAATCAACGGCAGCGTGACCGCATCGCCTGACACGTCGTTTGGCCCGTCAAACGCAGCGCCGGCCTCGGCGATGGCGGAGACGTCGTACTGCACCGAAGTAAAGGTCACCGGGCAAGCGTTTCATGTCAGTCTCCCGTGCGGTCCGTGCCGCGGTTCAGGTCTTGGTCTTGGCGTTTATCATGCGGCGCGCTTCGGCGGCCAGTTCATGCCACGGCGCAAGGCGCAGCGCCGCTTCGAAACGCCGTTCGGCCTGCGCGGAATCGCCCGCCGCCGCGGCAATCATCGCGGCGTGATAGTGCAGATCGGGGGCTACCGTACCGACCGCGAGCGCCTGTTCAATCGTCTGCCGCGCCTCGGCGTATCGGCCGTTGTGGTAGAGCGCCCAGGCGTAGGCGTCGAGCGTGAGCACATCCTTGCGGCGCGCAAATTCCCGTTCGGCCACCTCCAGCGCGGCTTTTGGCTGCCTGGCCTGATCGGTGTAGTAGCGCACCAGCTCGCGATTGGCGTTGTCCCAGCCGGCCGATTCCCTCAACGCGAGGCGCTCGAAGTCTTGATACGCGGTTTGCGCGGCGGCATGCTGCCCCGCACGTTCGAGCGCGCGGCCGAGGAGATAGAGATTTTCGGGATGAGGCGCCGCCGTGTAGTGACGTTGCGTCCATTCCAGCGCGGCGGTGGCATCGCCCGCTTCCTCAGCGATCAGTGCGCGCTGATGCAACGCGTAGTGATACTCGGGCAGGACGGCGAGCGCCTGGTCGGCATAGTCGGTCGCCGTGCTGGCGTGCCCGGCGAGACGATGCAGATGCGCCAGGTGCGTCATCAGCCAGGCGCGATGGCCGCGTTCTGTTGCCGGCGTGCGCTCCAGCGCGCGACTCATCAGATCGACGCTGCCCTCGATATCACCGAACAGCTCGCGCAGATACGCCGCGCGGGTCAGCGCGGCGACGTTGCCCGGGCGCAGATCGAGCATCCATTGCGTGGCGGCCTCGGCCGCGTCGTAGTTGCCCAGTTCGAGGTTGGCGTCCACCAACAACCCGTACGTCATCATGTCGTCCGGGAAGCGCGCGTTGAGGGCGGTGGCGAGTTTCAAGGCCTCGGCGAACTCGTGCTGACCGAGCAGCACCCAGGTGCGTGCGCGCAGCGCCTGAAAGTTGTCAGGCGACTGCTTCAGCGCATGGTCGAGCGCTTCATGCGCCTTTTTGTAGTAGTCCGTGTTGGCAGTATCGCGCCCTTGCTCGGCGTAGGTCATGGCGAGCGCGACGTAAGCATCGACGTTCTGCGGTTGTTGAGCGATTTTCGCCTGCGCAGCGGTGATGGCCGAATTGGCAGGATCGGCAGCAAAGAGCGGCGCGGCACATGCGGCAGCGAGGGCGAAAGCAATGACGGTGCGTTTCATGTTTTTTCTCCGTGAGCGGCGCGGCGACTCACACCGCCGCGCTGCATCCTGTTGAAGGCTCGAGCGCGATTTACGGGCAGTCGGCGCCCGCGCCCGCGGAACATCCCGGCTCGCCCGGATCGATGTGGCGGCGATCACGGCCAGACGGTGCATGGCCCAGATACGGGAAAGCGGTGAGGTACTCGGTGTCGTTGATATTCACGCCATCACCGAGACGACCCCCGATGGCGGGATCGAAGCCCTTGAAAGGCGCCGCCAGCACGCCGCCCACCACCACGCGCAAGGCGGAATCGGTCACATCGTCAAAGACACGGCGGCCATTGGGGAATCCCGCCGGGTCACCGGCGAGCAGCCCCATGCGCTTGGCCTGGTCCGGCGCGGTCGGCGGCACGCCGGTATTGAGACGCAGCAGATCGGCGATCGGACCTTCGGGCGTACCCGTGGCGGCTATCGGTGGCGCGTAGGTCACCAGCGGCAGCAGATCGGTACGCGGCGCATCGGGGATGGCAACGAAACCGTTGGTGAGCGCATTGACGACGCGCGCGAGCGCGGGATCAAGAACGAATTTGGCGAACTGGCTGTCGTTCTTCGGCTGATCCATGCTGAATCGGTCTTTCGACCCCGTGCCAATGATCAGTTCGTTAATCAGCGGGTTACCCATGCGCTGCACCTGGCGATAGCGTCCCGAGGATTTTGCGTCGAACGGCGCGCGACGAACCGTGACGCGCGGTCGGGAGGTCGTCGCCCATACACCGATGGTGGCATTGGGCGAATCCGCCGATTCGAACTGGCCGGTGTTTGTCAGATCGGACACCGGCACTTCGATGGCGATCGAATTGACCGCGTATCCCGACACCGTATCGGCGGCGAAATTTTCGTTGGTGGCCTCCTGAGTGTTGTCCAGAATCGGCGTGATGTGAGTGTTGAGGGTGTCGAAGGCGCCACCCAGATCGATCCAGAAGGCGTCATCGGTGGTGCCCGCAAACACCGAAACATCGTTCGGCAGGCTGTATGTAGCCGCGTTGAACAGTGCCGCATAGTTCATCGTGCGCGGCCCGACATTGGCCGGCACCGCATAAAGGCCACTGGCGATTTCGGTCTCCCTGCGCTCGCGGCCGTTACGGCTGTACTCGACGCGTGACACGGTGTACTGCTGGCGCTGGCCAAGCCCGGCGTCGTCGAAGCTGTCGATGCGATCGGGCACGATCGGCGTGCCCGTCGGGACCGGCGCGGCCGAATTGGACGGCGCCAGGGCGCCCCCCTGCACGCCAGCATAGACCTGGAAGAGGTCGGGCAGGCGCTGCTCGGTTTTGAATCGGAATCGGTAGCCGATGTCCTCCACGGCGTCATGGTCGTTGTCGATCTTGATTTCGTACTGGATTTCATCGTCGAACGGGAAATAGTTCGGCCCGTTTCCCGGCTCCAGCAGTGGATCGACACCCATGATGAGCGTCACTTTGGGCATCGGATCGCCGTCATAACTGCGAAAGGCGTAGACGTCGGTGATGTCGGCTTTGTGGTCGAGCGCGGTAATCGGCGCTTCGCGGTGGTTGGCCGCCTGTACGTTAATGCCGATGGCGAGTGTCGCCACGGCAAAGGCTATTGGCTTGAGTCGCATGTGAGTCTCCGGTCGTTGGCAAAGGACAGCCGAGGGCTGTCAACGCCTGTACGGACGGGGTCGCCGGTTGGATGCGGCCTGGGCAAGATTATTTAATGATCGCGTGTTTGCGCAGCCCGCATCGGGTCGGGCGTAGCGGGCAAATAGCCATTCACCCGCGGCCGCGCACAGCGCCGAAACACGCCGCCTGCAACAACGCAAGGCGCGACGAGTTGACTGGCATCAATGCCTGAGCAGGCCGCCAACGCGCACCATGCGCACCTAGCTGTGCTTTTCGGCAATGCCTAACAGGGGAGGCTCCATGAGCGGCACGTTTACCAAGTCCATGGCGCGAAACATTTTTTACGGGGGCACGGTTTTTTTCGTCCTCCTGTTTCTCGCGCTGACCTTCGATACGACGAAGGAATTACCGAAGCGCGATAACCGCGCCAACCTGACCGAGGGGGCGATCAACGGCAAGAAGCTGTGGGAGGTCAACAACTGCATCGGCTGTCACACGCTGCTTGGCGAAGGCGCCTATTTCGCGCCGGAGCTTGGCAACGTATATACGCGCCGCGGCCCCGAGTTCATCAAAGCATGGATTCAGAGCATGCCGACGGGCGCCCCGGGGCGCCGCCAGATGCCCAACTTCGGCTTTACCGATCAGGAACTGGACGACCTCGTGGAATTCTTCAAATACACCGCAGAGATCAACACCGCCAACTGGCCACCGAACATCGAAGGCTGAGCTGACACCCGACGACCTCTGAGGAGAAAAAACGATGCAATACAAATCCCAAGCCGTCGCGAAGCCGTATTTCGTTGCGGCAATCGCGCTGTTTGCCGGTCAGATCGTGTTCGGCCTGATCATGGGCCTGCAGTATTTGATTGGCGACTTCCTGTTCCCCGCCATCCCGTTCAACATCGCGCGGATGGTGCACACCAACCTGCTCATCGTCTGGCTTCTGTTCGGTTTCATGGGCGCGGCGTACTACCTGATCCCGGAGGAGACCGAGACTGAGTTGTGGTCACCCCGGCTGGCAATTGCGATGTTCTGGATCTTCCTCGTCGCGG
>CBDULG010000276.1:0-4383 GCA_965367985.1 uncultured Rhodocyclaceae bacterium | reverse complement strand
GGTTTCTAGGGTGACTCAAAGCGGAGCGAGCCTGCGCCGGCCCGCTCCGCGGCGACTCAGGCAGCGGTTTGGCTCGGCGCTGCAACCGCCGCGTGTTGCGCGCCGCTACCACCCGCCATCAAGTCATCCGCCTTGAGGACGTGGGCGGTGTCATACGCCGCCTGGTTCAGTTCTCCCTCGCTGCGCGCAATCACACAACTCACTGCGCAGTCGCCGGCGACGTTCGTCGCGGTCCGGGCCATGTCGAGTATGCGGTCGATACCGGCGATGATCGCGACGCCTTCCAGTGGCAATCCGACCGACGCCAGCACCAGCGAGAGCATGATCAGGCCCGCACCCGGCACGCCAGCGGTGCCGATCGACGCCAGTGTCGAGGTCAGCACAATGGTTACATATTGCCCGGTCGTGAGGTCGACGCCGTAAGCTTGCGCAATGAAGACCGCGCAAACACCCTGATACAAGGCGGTGCCGTCCATGTTGATGGTCGCGCCCAAGGGCAGCACGAAGCTCGAAACGCTGCGCGATACGCCGAGGTTGCGTTCGGCCGACATCATCGTGACCGGCAGCGTGCCCGAACTGGAGGTGCTGGTGAAAGCGACCATCACCGGTTCGATGCTGCCCTGAAAATAGCGTACCGGGTTGAGGCGGGCGACGAACTTGATGAGCCCGCCATAAACGACGACCGCGTGGATGATGCAACCGATGTAAACCAGCGCGATCACCGAGGCGAGCGGTGCGAGGACGTCCCACCCGTAGGTACCGGCGACCCAGACCATGAGTGCAAACACACCATAGGGCGCGAAGGAAATCACCACCGAGGTCAGCTTGTACATGACCTCAGCGGCTGAGTCGAAGAAGGCCCGTACCGGCTTGGCGAGGTCGCCGGCCAGCGTGATGGCGAGGCCAACGAAGATGGCGAACACGATGATCTGCAGCACATTGCCTTCGGCAAAGGCGGCGACGGGATTGGTCGGCACGAGGCCGAGAATGGTCTCGATGACGGTTGGCGCCTCTTTTGCGGCGACCGCTTCCGCCGTGCCCAGATCAACGCCGACGCCCGGCGAGAAAATCGTTGCCAGGGCGAGACCGATCGAGATCGCCACGGCAGTCGTCGCGAGATACAGGGCGAAGGTCTTCGCGCTGATTCGCCCCATTGTAGAGAGGTTTTGCAGCGAGGCGACGCCGGTGACGAGGGAGACGAAGATCAACGGAACGATCAGCATCTTGATGCCGCGAATGAACAGATCGCCGACGGGTTTGATGCTCGCTGCGATGTCTGCGTTGCCGGTCTGGTTGAGTATGACGCCCAGGACCAATCCGATCGTGAGCGCGAGAAAGATCTGTTTCCACAGCTGCATACCTGTCCAGAACGAGAACATCCCGGAACGGGCGGGTGTCGGCGATTTTTTCATCTGTTTCTCCGTGTGGGGACCCGGCGTATCCGAGTCGTTTTTTTACCGTCGCAGGGCTGAGAGCCCCAGGCGATCGCGCGCTTGAGCCGCTCGATCCGTGCGGTTTGCTTGAGGTGCTGCCGTCGCTGGTCGTTTTATACGGGCTTCGCAAAGGCTTGCCCAATTCCGTTTTTGAATCCACCATGCAAATATTGCATGACAGGGGCCGATCCCTGGCCTCCAGAAATGGCGAGAGCAGACTGAGCCGGTGGGCGACACCGAATCGCGTCGGAGGGCGTCATGGAAGTCAATTGGCTGGAAGATTTTCTGACGCTTTCGGTCACGCGCAATTTCACGCGGGCCGCCGAGTTGCGCAATGTCACGCAGCCAGCGTTCAGTCGGCGAATCCAGAATCTCGAGTACTGGGTGGGCGCTGCGCTCATCGATCGCAGTTTTTTCCCGATCAAGCTGACGCCGGCCGGAGAGTCCTTTCTCAAGACCGCGCAGGGAATCGTCGAAAGCTTGCGTAGCGGACGGGAAGAGGCGCAGGGTCTGATGCCCAAATCGGGGCAGGTCGTGTCGATTGCCGCGTCGCACACGATTGCCGTCAGTTTTTTCGCCAACTGGTATGCCGCGCTGCAGGAGAAAACGGGTGCGATCAGGGCGCGCGTCATTGCGGACAACGTCGCGGGATGTGTCGAAGCGCTGATCACCGGAAATTGCGAGTTGTTGCTGGCATACAGCAGCGCGGCCTTGCCGACGCTGGCCGACATGGACCATTACCCGTCGGCACGCCTGGCCAGCGAACGACTCGTTGCGGTGAGCGCTCCTGGGCGCAACGGCGCGCCACGTTATTCGCTGAAGAGCAAGGCGATGCTCCCCTACCTGTGCTACTCCACGACCAGCTACCTCGGACGGCTCACCGCCACGGTGATCGAGCGTGAGCAACTTTCCGATCGGCTCGATTTTCGCTACGAGTGTTCGATGTCCGATGTGCTCAAGCGCGGTGCGCTGGCCGGCGCAGGACTTGCATGGATCCCCGAACTCGCGGTTCGCGATGAACTTGCGGCCGGCGCACTCGTGCTCGCGGGAGGCGATCAGCACACGGCGGCGCTGACGATTTCGCTGTACCGCAAAACAGAGCCCGGTCGACCCGAAGTCGAGCGGATGTGGAATGCTTGCATCGACACGCCCGACATTTGATACCGCGTCGGCAGCTGCGTGCCATGCGCAAAAGACATTGCGGATTCGAAAACGGCATCAGATCGTTGATGCATTCTGAGCACAATAACGCCTTCACTCACCGGAGCCCGACCATGCAACCGACCACACGTATCGAACACGATCTTCTTGGCGACCGCGACGTTCCCGCCGACGTTTATTGGGGCGTCCACACGCTGCGCGCCGTTGAAAACTTCCCGATTACCGGCCGGTTGATCAGCTCCTATCCAGAACTGATTCGCGCCATCGCGCTGGTCAAGCGCGCAGCCGCCCGTGCTAACCAGCAGCTCGGCCATCTCGACGACCGCACCGCGAACGCCATCGTGTTGGCGTGCGAGGACATCGAGGCAGGCAAGTACCACGATCAGTTCGTCGTCGACGTCATCCAGGGCGGCGCCGGCACATCGACCAACATGAACGCCAACGAGGTGATCGCCAACCTTGCGCTCGAAAAACTCGGCCTGCCCAAGGGCGCGTACGACACGGTGCATCCGCTCAATCACGTCAATATGGCCCAGAGTACCAATGACGTTTACCCCACCACGCTGAAGCTGGCGATCGTATTTGCGATTCAGGATCTGCTCGATGCGATGGGCCTGCTCAAGGATGCGTTCGAGGCCAAGGCGGTCGAGTTTGCCGATGTACTGAAGATGGGTCGCACCCAGTTGCAGGATGCGGTGCCAATGACGCTGGGCCAGGAGTTCATGACGTATTCAGTGATGATGAGCGAAGACCTTTCGCGCGTGCAGGAAGCGATTTCCCTGCTTCTCGAGGTCAACCTCGGCGCCACGGCCATCGGTACCGGCATCAACACCGATATCCGCTATTCCAAGCTGGCCACCGAGTTGCTTGCCGAATACTCCGGGGTGCGTTTGGTGCCCGCCCACAACCTCATTGAAGCGACGCAGGACACCGGCTCGTTCGTGCAGTTGTCGGGCGTGCTCAAACGCGTTGCCTGCAAGCTGTCGAAAGTCTGTAACGACCTGCGCCTGCTCTCCAGCGGCCCGCAAGCCGGATTCAATGAGATCAACCTGCCCGAGCGCGCGGCCGGTTCTTCGATCATGCCGGGCAAGGTCAATCCGATCATCCCCGAAGTGGTCAACCAGATTGCGTTCGAGGTCATCGGGAACGATGTGACCATCACCATGGCGTCCGAAGGGGGGCAACTGCAGCTCAACGCCTTCGAGCCCATCATGGCCCACTCGCTCTTCAAGAGCATCGAGCACCTCGAAGCCGGCTGCCGTACGCTGACTGAAAACTGCGTCAAGGGCATTACCGCCAACCGCGAACTGCTTGCCGAACGGGTCCGCACGTCCGCGGGTCTGGCCACCGCGCTGAATCCCCACATCGGTTACCAGAACGCCACCATGGTGGCGCGCGAAGCGCTGCGCAGCGGCCGCAGCGTAACCGACATCGTGCTGGAAAAAGGCTTGATGAGCGCGGAGCAGCTTGCGGTGGCATTGCGTCCCGAGGTGCTGACGGCGCCCCGGTCGTCATAGGTTTGAACGGGCGCGCGCCCTTATCGTTTGGCGCGCGCCGTAACCACCGACATCGCGCGCGGGCGCTCGCGCGCTGCGCTCAAGCCCTGTTCCCTTACCTGTAGCAGCTGTGCAGCGACCGACGCGGCGATCGCCGCGGGTTGCTTGCTGTGAATCCCGGGAACGCCAATGGGGCAGGTGAGGCGGGCGAGGTCGGCCGCGTCGAGACCCTCCTCGAGCAAGTGACGTTCGAAGCGATTGCGTTTCGCGGCGGAGCCGATAAGGCCGCAGTA
>CBDULG010000275.1:0-4387 GCA_965367985.1 uncultured Rhodocyclaceae bacterium | reverse complement strand
GGTTGCTGGCCTCCAGAATCAGCTGCAGTCCCTTTCGTGCGGCGGTAAGCGCCGCGAGATGGCTGTAACCGCGGATAGCCGCGGTGAGGATATTCTTCAGGCCGCGACTGGCCAGATCGGATTTGAGGCAATAGTCCGACAGGTCGTAGGCTTCCATCACCTCATCGACCGGCGCGAACCCCGGCTGGCCGGTGAGCAGCACGATGCGCGGCTCGTGCAGGCCAAGCATCTCGCGCACGCCCTTCACCAGGCGCAGGCCGGCATCCTCGGTCTCCATCACCACGTCGGCGAAAATCACCGCAAACTCGCGATCCTTGGCCAGCAGCCGCGCCGCCTCCGACAGGCTGTATGCCTGATGCAGCGCGATCGGCCGCCCGAGAATCTGCAGGCCGGACAGCGCATGGGACAGCGCGGCCTGAAATCCCGGGTCGTCGTCGACCGAGAGGACGCGCCAGGGGACTGTCGTCGCATTGCCGGCCGACGTCTCTTCGTCGCGAAAACCGATCAGCTCGTCTGTGTCTTGCTGAGAGGGGGAAATTGCGTCCATGACGAAATATCGTCCGATCGCACTGCAGCATTTAGCCTTTTCGAAAAATAGAATGTGTTTTTGGTAAGGACGGAATCAAATCCGCGCGATCGCCCGACGCCGATAGCCGACAGCTCCACCGGTCACGCCAAACAAAGTCCGCGAAGCGGAGCGCGGGATCGCGGGAACAACTCTGCGCACATGTGCTACGTGCATCCCATGCTTGTACTGCCCAAAGCCGGCGGAACGTTAGCGGGTTTCGAAAAATTGTTGCGTCGGTGGGAGCCCGCGGATGTCGCTGGATCGGGTCGAGGACCGACGGGACGGTCGCGTTGCACGGCGGTTAGGTGGCAATACGTCAGATCGTCGACGACGAGAAGCTACCGGCATTCCCTGTCGTATCGAGTCTCTGCGGCCTTTCGCTCAGCCTTGTACCATTCGATGCGCCGCACGCGACCGCCGCCGCGCTCGTGCTCTTTATACCGGTCGATCTTTGCCGCGATACGGTTGCAGTGGTCGCGGTCAAGACTTTTGATGGCATCGTCATGGCGCCGTTCGGCGCGCGAAACGTCGCGGTTGTATTCACGCTCCCGCTCGATGCGCTCAATTTTCTCGATATCCCGCTCTCCGGCGCTCTTGCGCCAGTATGGCGCGCTTGGGCCGCTGGACGGATTGGCATTTATCCGCTCGCCCGGACCACTGCACGGAACGCTCTGGTACACGGCCTTGCCGCCAACTTCGCACTTATAAACTGCGGCGTAGGCGTTGGTTGCCGCCAAGACGGCCGCCACAGTGAGCATGGCGCGGCATAACCCGGAGTTAAACATTCTGGCAACTCCTGGTGAAAAACTTGATTTTCATGATTTTAACTCATGCTAATTGCATCGTAGTGACCGCGCGGCGTCGAAAGCTTTGCGCCCGTTTTTTGGAGGCGATCGCGATGCCATAGCCCATCTTTAACACCCCGTTTCACAACATTCTTAAAATCAGTAACTTAGCTATCATTGAATCGGCGAGTGGCACTACAAACTCGCGTCAACTGATTTTCTTGTGCTTAGACGATCATTTTCTTGACACCCCCGGGAGCCGGATTTATTCCCAGCTTGTTGTAAATGGCGCGTTGGTCGGGTTCGGCGCAGCTGGCCTTGCGTACATGCAAGGTGTGGCCATCGGGCCGACGGAACGTCGCCGTAATACGCACTTGTCCTTCGAGCAGTTGGCGCAGTGTGCGCCAACTGGCGTGCTCACCGTGCGCGTGAAGTCCCCGGCGGATCACCTGAACCAGCTGATAGGCAAGCACCGTGATGAACAGGTGCCCGTCGGAGCGCTCCTGCGTGTGATGGAAGATGGGACGCAGGCCCAGTTCGGATTTGAGTGAGCGGAACACCGCTTCCAGATCGGTGAGCATGATGTAGCTGCGCCACAGCGTCTGTTCATCCCATTCGGTCTCGTTGCTGCGCAGGCAGTAGACGCCCGGATGTGTCAGCGCCGAGCCGGCGACCGGTTGGCGTTGCCAGGTGATGGCGGCGGCCTTCTGAGCGCTGTCGTCCGGGATAACCTCGATGTGGTAGTGCCGGGCTGCACCGTGGCTCTTCTCCTTGAGGCGACCGATCCGCTCCCAGACCTGCTCGAGACGCTTGTGCGTGCGGGGCCGTGACAGGCCCTCGTTGAGCTGTTGCAGCGCGCCCTCGAAACGCTCGGCGAAGCGGCGCTCGATGCCGTTCTCCTTCGCCTCGCGCGCCTCGGAATAACAGTACAAGCGCACTTCCTGGCCATCCTCGGCCGCAACCTTCTGCAAATGCACCTTCTGTTTCGACGCCGTCTCGATGCACAGCGCCTGCTGCGGGTCAAAGTGACGCGTGCGCTCGCGGCTGACGACCAGATAACGGTACCCCTGCTCGCGCAGCCACTGCAGGTTGGCCTCGGTCGCCACGCCGCGGTCCATCACAATCGTTGCGCCGGCCGGGGCCCGAAGTCCTGCCAGCATCCGCGCCAGCGTTTTGCCTTCGCTCACATTGCCCGCAAAGACGTCGGAACGGCGCACGAAACCACTCGCGTCAAGCACCAGAGCGAGCGTCAGCAAGGGGCAGTCGCTACGTTTCTCCTTCGAGCGCCCCCGCTGTGCCTTGGGTTGCCCGCCGGCTTCTCCCTCGAAATACGTATTGCTCAGATCATAGAGCGTGATCGTCGTCTCCAGGCTGAACAGCTGCGTCACCTGTTCGAACAGGTGGCGCTCAATGGCCTCCCGATGCCCCAACAGCGCATCCGAGGCCCGATACAGCTGCATCAGGCTCATCGCCTCGTAATCGACGTCCAGCAATTCGCCCAGCGCGCTGCGCTGGCCCAACCAGCGGTGGGTCGCAAGCTCCGAGCCGGGCGCGGCCATGCGCCCGATGATCGAACCGACCGCCGCCGCCCGCTGTCGGCCATTCAAACCCAGCCGTTCCAGTAGCCCGATCAGGCCCAGCTGCTCCATCGCCCACAGGCCAACGTGTTCCACCCCCACCGTGCGCGGGCGCAGCAACTGCAGCGAGTCCACATCCACCGAGTGCACGTCACCGCCAGCCTCGCTGGGCGCCGACTCAGGGGGTGAAAGCTGCGCTTCGCGCACCAACAGTTGCGCGGCGATCCGCTGCACTTCGCGCTCCACCCCCGCCGGGCAGGACAGCGCCAGCAGTGCTTCTTGCCCGCAAAGCAATTGCTCCAGGCGCTGGCACAACAGCGGCCAGTCCTTCTGTGCCACGGCAAAGTGGCGACCCAGATTCAGCAGCGTGCGTTGGCGCACCTGCCGACCGACCCGTTCGCAGCGCACCAGACGATGGCTGAAATAGGACTCGCCGGTGGCTGTGCTGCGCGTGTGGGTGCGGCGGATGAACATGCCAGGGACGCTACCGCAATCCCATGCCGCCAACAATGGGTTGGCCAGAATCTTATGGCACTACAACGCGTCGCCACGTGCTCGGCTACGGAAAATCAAAGGCTTACGTAGGCAAACCGGCAGAATCGGCCTGTCGAGTGTTAAAGATGGGTTAACAGCGGTCAGCGAATGTTAAGACGGGTAAATGCGCGCCACGCGACGTGTGCGGTGATCCAGGATGCGGCATCGGAAACGCATGTTCCGATTGATTGCGAATCGCGCATCTGACCGATTCGGCCTGCTTTGGACGCTGGGCAGCGGCCGATGACAACCATCCCTATGTCACGCCGCGCCAGAATTCGGGTCAGCGAATCCGTGGCAGAGTCGTCGCCGACGCTGCGCATGCGGGATCCCGCTTACGTCGAAGGCATCGCGTTTTCGGCGAACAAGTCGACGCGGCCGCAAATGGCCTCGAACTTGGCAAGTGCCGCAGCCCCACGCAGGCCTCTGAGGGAATCCAGTTGGTCGTCTTCATCGTCGGAAAAGTGATATCCGAGATCCCAACCCGGAAAGCGGCGCGCGTCGCCCATGCGGCCGAACACCAGCACGTCCATGTCGCAATGGCGCCGGTCCGCGACAAGACGGTCGCGCAAGTCGGCGATTGCCTGCTGTGAGCCCTCAACCAGTTGAGCGAAGCTGGATCCGTCGAAAACAAGCAGACCCGTGATGTCGTCCTCGCGGTTCCGCCGACGACTCGTCCGAGCGATATCAGCCACATCGGCGATGACCGCGCTGGGCGCAAGCCGGCTCGCGTAGAGCAGGGTGAATAATTCGGGGGCCGGGGCGATCATTGCGGGCGTCACAACCGTATCGTGCTCGCGACGGCGAGGGCGTTCGTTCCATCCCGTCGAAAGATGCGGGTGCCGATGTCCTTTGTCGGAAGTGACCTACAGATAGTGCCAAGGATCAAGTGTTCGAGCAAGGCGGATGCCAGCAACGTCTTC
>CBDULG010000274.1:0-4393 GCA_965367985.1 uncultured Rhodocyclaceae bacterium | reverse complement strand
AGCTCCGGTATCAATTAAATAAATGTCTAACGAAGTCACCTTGCGGCAGTTGCGCTATTTCGTTGCCGCCGCTGAAACCGGCCAGTTCTCGATGGCCGCAGCGAAGAATTTCGTTTCCCAGTCGGCGATCACCAACGCCATCCTGTTGCTCGAAGAACGCCTCGACGTCAAGCTGTTCGACCGCCAGCCACACGGCGTGACGCTCACCGCCGAAGGGCACAATTTCTATCAGCATGCGCGCAATGTTCTGGACACGCTTCGCGATGCGCTGCGCCAGCCCCGCTTCCGCAGCAATAGTCTCACCGGCAGCATCCGCATCGCCGCCAGCTACACCGTGCTCGGCTATTTCCTGCCGCCGCTGTTCGCACGCTTTCGCGCCAATTACCCGGACGTCGACCTCGATCTGCACGACATGGCGCGGCGCGATGTGGAATCGGCGGTGTTGCGCGGCGAACTCGAGCTGGGCGTGGTTGTTCTATCCAATGTAGAGGACCGCAGCCAGTTCGGCCACCATGTATTGATGCGCTCGCGCCGCCAGTTGTGGGCAGCGACCGGCCATCCAGTGCTCGAAACGCCCTTCCCGTCGCTTGTCGATATCGCACCGCATCCCTACATCCTGCTCACCGTCGACGACGGTGAGGAGTCGAACCGTCGCTACTGGGTCGACAACGGCATCGAGCCGAACATCGCCTTTCGCACCAACGTGATGGAGGCGCTGCGCGGGCTGGTGGCGCATGGTTTCGGCGTCACCATTCTCAGCGACATGGTGTATCGCCCGTGGTCGCTCGAAGGCAAGAAGATCGAAGCGCGCCCCATCCTCGATGCAGTCCCGCATCTCGAAGTCGGCCTGATCTGGGCGCGCGACACGACGCTCGCCGAACCCGCCGAAGCGCTGCGCCAGTTCCTCATCCAGACCTGCGGGAGTTAGGGCATAAAAAAGCCCGGCTCAAGGCCGGGCTGATTTGACGCGGAAAGGCCGTCGCGCAGCGGCTTACCAGCTGACCTCGCTGTCGGGCGACGCGGATATCTTGTGGATCGTCAGATCCGCGCCAGCGAATTCGTCTTCCGGCTCGAGGCGCAATCCGCTCACCGCCTTGATACCGCCGTACACCAGATAGCCGCCCAACAGCGCCACCGCCACACCGACCACGGTGCCGATCAACTGCGCCATGAAACTTACCCCGCCCATGCCGCCAAGCGCCTGGCTGCCGAAGATGCCCGCCGCGATACCGCCCCATGCGCCGCACAGCCCGTGCAGGGGCCACACGCCGAGCACATCATCGATCTTCCAGCGGTTCTGGGTGAGCGTAAACATCTGCACGAACAGCACCCCGGCGATCGCCCCGACCGCCAGCGCACCAATCGGGTGCATGAGATCCGAACCGGCGCAGACGGCAACCAGCCCAGCCAGCGGGCCGTTGTGCACGAAACCCGGGTCATTGCGGCCCATCACCAGCGCGCCGAGCGTGCCGCCGACCATGGCCATGAGGGAATTGACCGCGACCAGGCCGCTGATGCCCTCGACGGTCTGCGCACTCATTACGTTGAAGCCGAACCAGCCGACCGTGAGAATCCACGCGCCCAGCGCCAGAAAGGGGATGCTGGACGGCGGATGCGCGGCAATCGCACCGCTCTTCTGATAGCGCCCGCGCCGCGCGCCCAGCAGCAACACCGCGGCCAGCGCGATCCAGCCACCCATCGCGTGCACCACCACGCTCCCCGCGAAATCATGGAAGGCGAAGCCGAAGGCCGATTCCAGCCAGGCCTGGAAGCCGAAGTTACCGTTCCAGATGATGCCCTCGAAAAACGGATAGATGAGGCCGACGAGCAATGCCGTGGCGGCCAGCTGCGGATAGAAGCGTGCGCGCTCGGCAATGCCGCCCGAGACGATCGCCGGGATGGCCGCGGCGAAGGTCAGCAGGAAGAAGAATTTCACCAGGTCGTAACCGCTTTTCGCGGCCAGCACTTCGGCGCCCTGGAAAAAACTGATGCCGTAGGCAATCGCGTAGCCGATGAAAAAGTAGGCCAGTGTAGAGACGCCGAAGTCGACGAGAATTTTTACCAGCGCGTTGACCTGGTTCTTCTTGCGCACGGTGCCCACTTCAAGAAAGGCGAAGCCGGCATGCATCGCCAGCACCATGATGGCGCCCAGCAGGACGAAGAGAACGTCGCTGGATGTTTTGAACTGCTCCATGAAAAAGCTCCGGATTGCACAATAGGGGAGCTAAAAGCAGATCACGTGCCACACAGCGTCAGTGCCGTGTATTCAGCGACTTGAGTGTGGGCCTTCGATGCACAACGACAGTGCGCGCCCTATTCTGGTGCGCACCGTTTCCGTGCAAGCCCCAAAACGGGGCCTTAGCCGCCGGGTTGCCGCGTCCAGGTCTTGGGTAGCAACACCCACATCTGCCCGCGCTGCCGCATGCGCCCGGCCTGCGCGCCGGCGGCGTCGCCGAAGCCCCAGAAGAAGTCGGCGCGCACGCCGCCCTTGATCGCACCGCCGGTGTCCTGCGCCATCACCAACCGGCGCAAGGGCTTGCTGCTGTTTGGCTCGGTGGTGGCGAGAAACACCGGCGCGCCGAGCGGCACGGCGCGCGTGTCGACGGCAATGCTGCGCCCGGCGACCAGCGGCACGCCGAGCGCGCCCAGCGGGCCGTCGTCATTGGCGGGCAGGGTACGGAAGAAGACATAGCTCGGATTCTGGTCGAGCAGCTCGCGCAGGCGCCGCGGATGCGCCCGTGCCCAGCGCTGGATCCCCTGCATCGAGGCATTGGCGAGCGTCATTTCGCCGTTGTCGATCAGCCAGCGGCCGATCGATTTGTAGGGATGACCATTGTGTTCGGCGTAACCAATGCGCAGAAAGCGCCCGTCGGGCAGGGCAATGCGGCCCGATCCCTGCACCTGCAGAAAGAACAGCGCGATCGGATCATCCGCCCAGGCAATGACGGGCGCCTCGAAGTCTTCGCCTTGCGCGGCCATTTCGCCACGCGTCCAGTAGGGCACCAGACGACGGCCGTCGAGCCGCCCGCGCAGGCGCAATCCCTTGAGTTCGGGGCGCGCATCGGCTAATTCGACTGAAATGAGATCGTCCGGAACACCGTGGATCGGCCACGCGCTGCGCGCCGAGCGCGTCAGGCTGCCGCGGATCATCGGCTCGTAGTAGCCGGTGACCAGCCCGTCGGCGCTGCCGTCGCCATTGCGCACCTGCCAGGGGCGGAAGTTCGCCGTGAAATATGTCTGCACCCGCGCTTCATCCGGCTGATCGCCAAGCGCTTCGGCCGCGGCGCACACCGCGTGCCAGCGAGCGTCGCCGGTGAGCGCCGCGCACGAGCGCCGTAGCGCCGGCCAGGCCTGCGCCACGTCGTCGGCCTGCCACCCGGGCAGGTCGGGCCAGCGCGCCGCAACAAGCTGTGGCGTTTCGGTGTCCGGCTCCGGCACCGGCGGGCTGGGCGGCGGCGCGACAACCAGGGGCGGGCTTTCCGGCTGCGCACAGGGCGCGCATTCGGAGGGCGCCTGGGTCACACAGGCTGAAACGATGAGCGAGGTCGCCACGACGGCGGGCCAGACGATGAGACGCAGGTTCATGAGGTCAGATCAGGTAAACTCGGCGCGAAGTCGCCAGTATAACGGCGCTTGCACGCGCGCCGCGGCGCACGTCCCTCACCGTAAGCGGAGCCCTGATCGATGTGGATTCTCGCGCTTGAAGCCGGCGTTGCGCTGGCCCTGCTGCTGATCATTGTCTGGGCCACTTGGCCCAAGAAAAACAAGAACACCGATGACGAAACCGACGCCTGATCTCGCCCGTTTTCTCGAACGCGTCGAGCAGACCCTCGACCGCCTCGACGCCTGGTTGCCGGCGCCGGTGACGCCGCCCGAATGGAATAGCGCGATCGCCTTTCGCTGGTTGCGCCGCGGTGCGCAGGCCCGCCTCGAAGCGATCACCCATCCGCATCTGATCCGCGTGGACGATCTGCAGGACATCGACCAGCAGATCGCTCGCCTCGACCAGAACACCCGCCAGTTCGTCGCCGGCCGCCAGGCCAACAACGCCCTGCTCACCGGCGCGCGCGGCACCGGCAAATCATCACTGGTCAAAGCCATGCTGGCGCGCTATGCCGACCAGGGCCTGCGACTCATCGAAGTCGACAAGCAGGACCTGATGGACCTGCCGGAGATCGTCGAGCTGGTGCGCAAGCGCCCCGAGCGCTTCGTGCTGTTCTGCGACGACCTCTCCTTCGAAGACGCCGAGCCGGCCTACAAGGCGCTCATGCGCACGATCGAAGAGCATACGACCCTCGATCCCGGCGTCGCCGATGCCGTGGCAGTCGCGATGAAGGACTGGGCCCTGGAGCGGGGTGCGACGCACTTCACGCACTGGTTCCAGCCCATGACG
>CBDULG010000273.1:0-4430 GCA_965367985.1 uncultured Rhodocyclaceae bacterium | reverse complement strand
CACTGGCCCACAACCCCGACCTTGCCATGAATCCCGCCTCGGTGATGAAGCTGGTCACTGCGTTTGCGACCCTTGACCGCCTCGGCCCGGCCTATTTCTGGACGACGCGGCTGGCGATGGATGGCGAAATCAAGGGCAATACCCTCAATGGGAATCTCTACCTGATCGGCGGTGGCGACCCGGTATTTACCCACGCCGATTTATGGAAGCTGTTCCGCCAGCTGCGCGGGCTGGGCATTGAGCGTGTTCAGGGCAACATCGTCATCGACGACAGCGCGTTGCGCCTGCCGGCGCACCACCCGGGCCGCTTCGATGGCCAGGCGCTGCGCCCGTACAACGCCGGTCCGAGTGGCATGCTGATAAATTTCAATGCGATGCGGCTGACATTTGTACCCGAGCCCGAGGCGCTGCCCGCGGCTGCACCCGCGCTGCAACTGGTATCCAGTGCGAACGCCGCTGCCGCGCCCTCAGCCGCCGCCGCGGCGCGCCCCCCGCGAATTCTAATCGACCCACCGCTGGCCCGCATCGATATCGACAATGCGCTCGAGTCGACCCGCGGGCGCTGTGCGCCGCGTTGGTACAAAAAGCTCGACGCGACGCCCGAGCGCACGAAGAAAGGCGTGCAGCAGTTGCGTCTTTCGGGAAAATGGCACGACGACTGCGGTGTCAAGGACTGGTACGTGGCGCCGGTATCGCCCCGTCATTTCACCGAGGCGGTGGTCGCGGGGCTTTGGAGCGAGATGGGGGGCCGGCTGAGCGGCCGCATCATGCACGCGCGCGCGCCGCTTCAGGCCGCCACGCTGTTCGTACATACCTCGCGCCCGCTGGCCGATGTCGTGCGCGACATGAACAAGTGGTCGAACAACGTGATCGCTCGCCAGCTGCTGGCGACACTGGGCGCCAGCGAATCCAGCGCGCCCGAGATGGTCACGGGCGGCGCACGCCTGGCGCGCATCCAGCTTGCCGCGGCGGGCGTTGACGTCACCGGGCTGGAAATCGACAACGGCGCCGGGCTTTCACGCACCGCAAAAATCACGTCGCGCGGGCTCGGCCAGATGCTGCACGAGGCGTGGAAACGCCCCTTCATGCCGGAGTTCATCAGTTCGATGGCCGTCGCCGGCGTCGATGGCACGGCACGCAAGCGCTTGAGCGACAGCCCGGCTAGCGGCAGCGCGCACATCAAGACAGGCACCCTCAACAACGTGCGCGCCATGGCCGGCTATGTCATCGACCGCAAGGGCGAGCGTCACATCGTCGTTATGATGGTCAATCATGCCAATGCCGGGGCCACCCGCGTGGCGCAGGACATTCTGCTCGAATGGGTGTGGGAAGGGCGATGAACCGCGTCTTCAAGCGCCTTCAGGCACCGGCATGAGTTGCCGGTTCATGAGGTTGATCCAGCCGCGTACCACGCGGTAGAGCACCCACAGGCCGGTCACCGCGATGATCGCGAAAAACAGCGGAATGCCGATGATGGTGACGAACATGAAGTAGGCAATCACGATCCACAGCAACGCGAACCAGAACGTGCGGATCTGCCAGCGGAAGTGGGTGTCCAGCCAGGTGCCGCGCACCGCACCACGCTTCACGTAGTTGAGAATCACCGCGACGATTGACGGCACGCCCGACACGAAGCTGCCGACAATCGTGGCCGACGTGGCGATGCCGGAGAACAGCGCGATCGCATGCAATGCGTAGATCAGGTGTGTAAGCGTGACCATCCCTTGTGAGGGCGCCTCCACCACGGGGCCGTTGATATCGGACATGACTGGCAATTCTCCTGCAATTTGTCGGCAAGCCGGGCCACTATAGCTCAGGGCACGCAACCATGATTTCAAGCGCCAGACACGGTTTTCAACGAATACCCACACGCCCTATAACCCCAACTCCTTCCACATCGCATCCACCCGCGCCTTGACCGCCGCATCCATGGCGATCGGCCGCCCCCATTCGCGGCGCGTCTCGCCCGGCCACTTGTTGGTGGCGTCGAGCCCCATCTTTGAGCCGAGCCCGGCCTCGGGGCTGGCGAAGTCGAGGTAGTCGATCGGCGTGTTGTCCACCAGCACGGTGTCGCGGGTGGCGTCGATGCGCGTGGTGATCGCCCAGATCACCTCCTTCCAGTCGCGAATATCGACGTCGTCGTCGACCACGATGATGAACTTGGTGTACATGAACTGGCGCAGAAAGCTCCAGATGCCGAACATCACGCGTTTGGCGTGGCCCGGATACTGCTTCTTGATGCTGACCACGGCGAGACGGTAGGAACAGCCCTCGGGCGGCAGGTAAAAGTCGACGATTTCGGCGAACTGCTTTTGCAGCAGCGGCACGAATACCTCGTTGAGCGCGACGCCGAGCATCGCCGGCTCGTCGGGCGGCTTGCCGGTGTAGGTGCTGTGGTAGATGGGCTCGCGCCGCAGGGTGATGCGCTCGATGGTGAAAACCGGAAAGGGCGCCTGCTCATTGTAGTAGCCGGTGTGATCGCCATACGGTCCTTCCATCGCCGTCTCGTCAGGGTGGATCACGCCCTCGAGCACCATCTCGGCACGCGCCGGCACTTGCAAATCATTGCCGATGCATTTGACCAGCTCGGTCTTTCCGCCACGCAACAACCCGGCAAATTGGTACTCCGATAGCGTATCGGGCACGGGCGTGACCGCGCCCAGAATGGTCGCCGGGTCGCAGCCGAGCACCACCGCCACGGGAAACGGCACGCCGGAATGCGCCTCGCAGTGATCGCGGAAATCCAGCGCGCCGCCGCGATGCGCCAGCCAACGCATGATCACCTTGTTGCGCCCGATCACCTGCTGGCGATAGATGCCGAGGTTCTGCCGCTTCTTGTGCGGGCCGCGCGTCACCACCAGCCCCCAGGTGATCAGCGGCGCAACATCGTCCGGCCAGCAATGTTGAATCGGCAGCCGAGCGAGATCCACGGCATCTGCCTCCCATACCTCCTGCTGACAGGGTGCTGAGCGCACCACTTTCGGTGCCATGTTCAGCACCTGGCGAAAGGCGGGAAATTTCTCCCACGCGTCCTTGAGCCCTTTCGGCGGCTCGGGCTCCTTGAGAAAGGCGAGCAAGCGGCCGACCTCGCGCAACTGCACCTGCCAGTCGCCGTCCTCGCCCATCCCCATCGCCACGCGTTGCGGCGTGCCGAACAGGTTGGCCAGCACCGGCATGGCCTGCGGCGTGCCACGCGTCACCGGTTGCTCGAAAAGCAAGGCCGGGCCCGCGGCGCGCAGCACGCGATCGGCAATCTCGGTCATTTCAAGATACGTATCCACTGGCCGGCGGATACGCTTGAGTTCGCCGCGCGCTTCGAGTTGCGTCATGAAATCGCGCAGGTCCTGATAGCGCATGCTAGGACACTCCTGTGGTGGATTCCGGCAGATTACAGGATGTGACTCGAATCGCGCTGGCGCGACGGCCGGGGATGCCGTGCCACCGCCATCACGGTAAGCTCGCACATCGGTCTGCCCGAAAATTCTCGTAATGCCCTCTACTCCGCCGACCAAAAATAAACCCACCCCGCTGCCCGACGGCAAACCCCGGCCACGCGCGCTGTGGTTTGTAATCCTTGCCAGCATCGCCGTCGTGCTACTCGTTGCGGCGATGCTGTTTACGCCCGATTGGCAGGGCAAGCCGTTCGCGGGCACGGCAGCGCTTTGCGCTGTGGCGGCGCTGGTCGCCTGGTTGCTACAGCGTGAACAGGCCGCGCGGCGAGCCACCCGGCGTGCGCAGACCGAACTGGCCACCAGCCAAGAGTTGCTGCGCGCAGTGGTTGATGAGAGCGACGACCTCATCATCGTCAAGGATGAAGCGGGCCGCTTCATCCTAGGCAACATGGCGGTGGCCGACTTCTTCGGCACGACCACCGACGGCCTCGCCGGCAAGACCGACGCGCAGCTGGGTGTCGATGAGACACAGATCGCCCGCTACCGCGAGAGCAATGCGAAAGTACTGAAACGCGGCGAAATCCAGCGTATCGCCGAACAGGCGACCAGCCCGGCCAGTGGGCAGACACATGATTTCCTCTCCGTGAAGAAACCGGTCCAAGCGACCGAAGGCGCATCCCGGTTGCTCATCGTGGCGCGCGATGTCACCGACCAGCGTGCTGCGCGCGCGCGCGAATCGCAATTGCAGGACGTGCTGAAAAACACCGGTCAAGCGCTGTGGGACTGGAATATCGTGACCAACCGCCTCACCTTCGATGCGCACTGGTTCGAGATGTTCGGCCATTCGCCTGAGTCCGCCAGCGGCACGCTCGACGACTTCACCTGCTGCCTGCTCGAAGAAGACCGCGCGGCCATCGGCGCTGTGCTCGAATCCTGTGTTGCAAGCGACCGTCCCTACCAGACCGAGCACCGCATGCGGCGCGCCGACGGCCAGATCTTGTGGGTGCGCAACCGGGGCGAAATCATCGATCGCGACGC
>CBDULG010000272.1:0-4440 GCA_965367985.1 uncultured Rhodocyclaceae bacterium | reverse complement strand
TCGGCAAGACCGCGGCGACCTTGTGGGCGCCGATCTTTCCCAAATACGTGCTGCTCGAACCGGGCGACGCGCTGCGAGGCTTTGTCGCCGTGATGCTGGTGTGTGCACTTGCCAGCCTGATGGCGATTCGCGCTGCCTTGCGGGTCGACCCGGCCGCGGCGATCGGAGGTTGAGATGGCGGGCACCGGGATTCGCATCGAAGGACTGAGCAAGCGCTACGGCACAGGCGACACCGCGGTGGACGCGCTCAAGAACGTGAACATGGCGGTCGCGCCGGGCGAAGTGGTCGGCCTGATCGGCCCGTCCGGCTCGGGCAAGAGCACCTTGCTCAAGTGCCTCGGCGCAGTGATCGAACCGACCGCGGGGCGCATGGTGCTGGGCGACGAGACGATCTACGACGACGGCTGGAAAATCCGCGACCTGCGCGCATTACGCCGCGACCGCATCGGTTTCGTTTTCCAGGCGCCCTATCTGATTCCGTTTCTCGACGTCACCGACAACGTCGCCCTGCTGCCGATGCTCGCCGGCCAGCGCAACAGCGCGGCGCGCGAGCGCGCACGCGAATTGCTCGACGCGCTCGATGTCGGCCATCGCGCGCAGGCGCAGCCCGCGGAGCTGTCGGGTGGCGAGCAACAGCGCGTGGCGATCGCCCGTGCACTCGCCAACCGCCCGCCGGTGATTCTCGCCGACGAACCCACTGCGCCGCTCGATTCCGAACGGGCGCTGGGCGTGATGCGCATTCTCGACCGCATGGCGGCGCAGTACCGCACCGCAATCATCGTCGTCACCCACGACGAAAAAATCATCCCCACCTTTCGCCGCCTCTATTACATTCGCGATGGGGAGACGCACGAAGAAGTCGGCGAAGGGCGCGCCATCGACGCACCTGTGGCCGCCTGAATTACGTTCGTCACGCCGAAGCGCAGCGTCCGATCCGCCATCCCCGGGGTCAGCGGCATACGGACGAAAGAACCCGATCAGGTAGGTTGGGCTTCGCTGCGCTCTGCCCCACCTACGAAGCTGTGTGGCCTTTGATGTGGATAACAGGATCTACGCCGCAAATTACCGCAAGCATTCCTTCGCGTTAAAGCGTGGTGAACCCGGCCTCCTCGACGGCGCCGCGAATGTCGCCCTCGGAGACCATCGCGGTGTGTTCGATGGTGGCCGCGCCGGACTGCAGCGAGACCTCGGCGTGTTCGATACAGGGCAGATCCTGGATGGCGTTCATGACGCTGCGCAGGTCATCGTCGTTGCTCAATCCGGTAATAACGAACTCGGTGGTGGGCATGGCGGGCTCCGTGGTGGGTCGCGTCAGACAGGCCAATATCGTGCGTCGATCTGACGATGTGTCAGTGACAGCGTGGCAGCGTCGTGCCGACAATAGCATCATGTTGCCATGCGCAGAATCCATCCCCGCCAAGACCGTCGATTTTCTGGCGCGTCGCCCGTGAGCGCGCACCGCATCGCACTGTCCGGCGTGCGCGACACTCTGCCGCTGATGATCGGTACGCTGCCTTTCGGCGTCATCTACGGCACGCTGGCGGTCGCCGCGGGCTTGTCGCCGCTCGCCGCGCTGGCCATGTCGCTGGTCGTTTTCGCGGGTTCGGCACAGTTCATCGCGGTCACGCTGATCAGTGGCGGTGCCGCGCTGCCGGTGATCTGGCTGACCACGCTGGTGGTCAATCTGCGCCATGCCCTCTACAGCGCCACGCTGCATCCGGCGGCGCACGGCTGGGCGCTGCGCTGGCGCGCGCTGATCGCCTTCTGGCTCACCGACGAGACCTTCGCGGTGATTGAAAAGCGTCTCGTCGAGCGCGGTTCGGCCGATCTGCTGCCCTACGCGCTCGGCGCCGGTGCCGGCTTCTACCTCAACTGGCTGTTATGGACCGCGGTCGGCGCCTGGCTCGGCCAGCAATTCCCGGATCTGGCCGGCTGGGGTCTCGAGTTCGCGATGATCGGCACGTTCGCGGCGATGGTCGCGCCGCAGTTGCGCGCGCCGCCGTCGGTCATGGTCGCGCTGGTCGCAGGCGTCGTCGCCTGGCTGGCGCGCGGCCTGCCCTATCAGCTCGGCCTCATGCTCGCTGCGCTCGCCGGCGTCGCCGCCGGGGTGTTCATGGACCGTCGGAACGCCGCCAAGGCCGCATCATGAACGTCGCCCTGCTGCTCGCCGGAATGTGCCTGATCACGTATCTGACGCGCGCCAGCTTCCTCGTCTTCGGCCATCACCTGCGTTTTCCGCCCGCCGTGCGCGCGGCGCTGCGTCATGTGCCGGTGGCGGTGCTCACCGCGATCATCGTGCCGCTCGCGCTGGCGCCGGGTGGTACGCCGCAGCTCACGCTCGCCAACCCGTGGCTGATCGGTGCTGTGGTGGCGGCGCTGGTGTCGCGCCTGAGCGGCAGATTGCTGCTCGCGGTGGCGGTAAGTTTCGCCGTCTTCGGCCTGATGCGCTGGTGGTGAGCGGCCCTTACACTGCGCTGATGCGCATGCCGATTTTATTTGTTGTGTGGACGCTGCTCGCCGGCCTGCCGGCGCTCGCGCGTCCGCCGGTCGTGGCGGTCGATGTCGGCCATACGTTGGCCGCTTCCGGGGCGACCAGTGCGCGCGGGCGCAGCGAGTTCGAGTTCAATCGCGCGCTGGCGCGCGAGGTCGCCGCCGCGCTCATTCATCTCGGCATTGCCGCGCATCTGGTCAACGATGATGGGCGTATCGCTTCGCTGCGCGATCGCCCGAAGGCAGTGCCGAACGCGGATTTCTTCCTCTCCATCCACCACGATTCGGTCAGCGAGCACGAACTCAAACCGTGGGTGTGGCAGGGTGAAGCGCGCGATTACAACGACGAATTTGCCGGCCACTCGCTGTTCGTCTCGCATGACAATCCGGCGCCCGCCGCCAGCCTCACCTGCGCCTCGGCGATCGGCGCGCGCCTCCAGCGGCGCGGTTTCGTACCAACCCGCAAGAACGCGCGCCGCCGCGCTTATGCCGATGCCACGCACGCCGTGCACTGGTACGACAACCTCATCGTGCTCTACCGCACCACGGTGCCGGCCGTGTTGTTCGAGGCCGGCGTGATCAAGAACCGCGAGGAAGAACTGCTGCTGCGTGATCGCGCCCGGCAGCGCCGCATGGCCGAAGAAATCGCCACCGGCGTGGCCGCCTGCTTGCAAGTGATGGGTGCGGGCGCCTCAACGCGGCGGGCGACGCAGCAGCGGCAGTAACGCGAACACGCCGAACAGCGGGCCGGGCAGCAGCAACCACGCGACGCGCGGCCCCCAATCCTCGACCACGGCAGTGCCCCAGGCAATCGAAATCATCGTCACGCCGAAACCGAGCGCGGTCTGCAGGGCGAGCGCGCTGCCGACGATCGCCGGCGGGCAGGCGTGCGCCGACAAGGCCGAAAAATGCGGCGAGTCGGCCACTACGCTGGCGCCCCACAGCAGCATGAAGGCGAGCAGCGGCCAGGCAGGCGCATCGGCCAGAAACGGAAACAGCGCGCAGCACAGCGCCGAGAGCGCCAGCGCGGTTGCGGCGACGGGCGCACTGCCCGCGCGGCGGCTCACCACGCCGCCGCCGTAACAGCCGAGCGCACCGACGCCGATGATTGCAAAGGACAATGCCGGCACCGACGCAAGCGTCGTCAACGTGGTGTCAGCGACCAGCAGCGGCACCAGTGTCCAAAGCGCATAGATTTCCCACTGGTGGCCAAAATAGGCCAGCGCCGAAGCGCGAAAAGCCGGGATGCGAAAGGCCATCAGCACGCGGCCGAGGCGGAGCGGCGGCGCGTCGTGACGGCGCCGCAGATGCGGACCGTCACCGAGCGCGAACACCATCGCGGCAGCGATCGCGGCCAGCGCCGACGAGGCGAGCATGACGGCTGGCCAGGGCCAACCAGCGCCAGCAAATTTCACCCCGTGCGGCAACGCGGTGCCAAGTACCAGCATACCGACCAGAATCGAGAGCGCCGGCGCGGCCCGCTCGGGCACCCAGCCGACCACCAGCTTCATTCCTATCGGATAGACGCCGGCGAGACTTGCGCCGACCACGAAGCGCAGCACAAGGGCGCTGTCGATGCTGTCAGCGAGGGTTGCGAAGGCGGCATTGGCAAGTGCGCCGAGCAGGGCACACACGGCAAAGATGCGACTGGCGGCAAAGCGGTCGGCGAGTCCGCTGAGCGCGAAGCTGAGCGTGCCGACGATAAAGCCGAACTGCACCGCGTTGGTCAAATGACCGATGTCGGCGGCGGTTAGTCCCCACTCGCGCATCAGATCGTCCGCCGCGGCGTTGGCCGAAAACCACAACGAGCCGCCAAACAGCTGGGCGATGACGAGGGTGGGAACGACGGGCAGGCGCATCGCGCGAGTATAGTCGGGCCTCATCAACCCACCGCAAGACCAACCGACGATGTCATCCGACACCCTGCCGACCGCTTTCGCCCACCGCGCC
>CBDULG010000271.1:0-4448 GCA_965367985.1 uncultured Rhodocyclaceae bacterium | reverse complement strand
CTTTGATGCCGGCGCCACGTTGGCCGGAGGCTTCTATCCTGGCGGCCCCATGGATATCGTCGCACGGCGGGCTGGGATCCACAGGTGGAACGCTCGGACTGCGCAACCGGCGATGGCGGTCCATCTTCCCCATGGCGATGTGGTCTATCGCTACAAGGTTAAGATAGGTTTCGAGGATCTGCGCCTTGCTCCATTGAGCGTCGAGCGCTTGTGCAGCGACTGCCTGATCCCATTTTTGTTCCAGCGTGCGGCGCCGTTTGCCGCGCACGTTGGGGCTCAGCGCGGGTTCGAGCATGCCGGCCAGTTGCATCGTCAGCGTCGACGCACCACGTGCATGTTCGAACCACAGGTTCTGCACCGCGGCCGCTGCGAAGGCGCGCCAGTCGATGCCTTCATGTTCGTAGAACCTGCGGTCTTCCGCTTCGAGCAAGGCTTCCAGCATCGCCGGCGAAAGCGAATCGATGCGCACCCAGGCGCGCTGGAATCCGTCGAAGTGCAAGCGGCGCTCGGCCAGCGGCGCGCCATTGCGATCGACCAGCCGCGCCTCGCTGGGACGATAGGCGGCACGCACTTGCGCGAATTCGGGCGCCGCCTGCTGAGCAATCGCCACCGGTGCGGCGAAAAGGCATGCACAGCAAGCGACAGCACACGCCATTGGCGGCAGGAAGGCGGAAAATCGCATGCGGTGAGTTTTACATGCTTCCCCGCGGGCAGGCGCAGCGATTTGAACCTGGAAACCGAAGTTGATCAATTGTCGGCGTTGGAAAATTAATACGGGAATTGACGATTTTGCGTTCGGCCGAGGTTACCCGTTGGATGCGAGCGCTACACGCCCGATTGCACGACTGGCGGGCCCCCTTGACTGCGGTTTTCCCGGTTGAAACCTCAGGCGCGCGCCATGGCGGCGAGGCGCGCCGCGCGCAGCGCAGCGGGAATGGCCGCGCGGTCGGCTGTCGCACCGGCCACGGTAGCGCCGTCCACGGCACGCGCTGCAGCCACGGTGCGCGCCCATGCGGCGCGGTCGACGGGTGGACGGCCGGCCTGACAGGCCACGGCGTCGATGAGGTCCTGCAGACGCTGCGGACGGCGGAACACGTCGCAGCGCTCCATGACCGCCAGACAGCGTTCGCGATCGCCCACGCCCGCCGCCACGGCATCGCCTTCGCGCGCCAGCAATAGCGCCAGGTCACGGCACGGCACGGGGACGCGAAGGCGTTCGCTGGCGGTCTGCGCGGCGCGCGCGTCGTGATCGACGAGCAGCGCCCAGCGCGATCGCAACGGTAACCCGCGTGCCACCGCGCAGCCGAGCGCCTCGGCGAGCGCGGCGCGATCACCGGGCAATCGCGCCGCGATCTCCGGCAGGCAGCGCGCGAGCGCGCCACATTCGTCCAGCACCGCGAACATGCGCATCGGCGCGTCAGTCATCAGGCCGCGCGACACCTCCTGCCAGACCCGCTCGGCGACCAGATGATCGGCCTCCCCGGCGTCGACCATCGCGCGCATCAGCGCGCGCGTCTCGTCGGCCACGCTGAAATCGGCAAAGCGCGCCGCGAAACGGGCGACGCGTAGAATCCGCACCGGGTCTTCCGCAAAGGCCGGGCTGACATGGCGCAGCACGCGCGCGTCAAGGTCGGCCTGGCCGCCATACGGATCGATGAGTCGCCCCTGCGCATCGCGTGCCATTGCGTTGATGGTCAGATCGCGCCGGCGCAGATCATCCTCGAGCGTCACGTCCGGCGCAGCGTGCACCACGAAACCGGTGTAGCCCGGCGCCGATTTGCGTTCGGTGCGCGCCAGCGCGTACTCCTCGTGGGTCTCGGGATGGAGAAACACGGGGAAGTCCTTGCCCACTGGAACGAAGCCGCGTTCACGCATCATCTCGGGCGTAGCCCCGACAACGACGAAATCGCGGTCCTGCACCGGCATGCCAAGCAATTCATCGCGCACGGCGCCGCCGACGCGGTAGATCTGCATGGCGCTCAGTTGGTGTGCCGCACCGTCGCGCGACGGCCCTGCGTGACCAGTCGACGCCGTGTCGGCTCACGCAGATATTCCGGCGCGACCGCTTCGAGCGGGGTCGGCGTCAAACCGAAGGGCAGCGGCGCGCCCTCGGCGACGTTGTCCACCCGCATCGAGCACACATTGTCGCGGCTCATCATCGGATTCGGCGCGAGTTCGAGCAGCCGCGCCTGCAGCATTGCAACTTTCTCGGATACCGGGATAACCCAGGGTGTGCGTCCGCCGAGCGCACCCGCGTAGCGCACCAGCGCTTTGAGCGTGTAGACCGTCGGTCCGGCGACGGTGTAGCACTGGCCGATGCTTTCACGGCGCTGCAGGCTGGCGCCGACCACCCGCGCCACATCCTCCACCCACACCGGCTGGAAGCGCGTATTCGCGCCGCCCAGCGGCAGCACCGGGGTGAGTTTCGCAAGGCGCGCGAAAAGGTTGAGAAAGCTGTCACCCTCGCCGAAGATCACCGACGGGCGCAGAATGGTCCATTCGAGCGCGGCATCGGCGCCACGGATCACGGCTTCGCCCGCAGCCTTCGAGCGCTGGTATTCCGAGGGACCGTCGGCGTCCGCCCCCAGCGCGCTGATGTGCACCAGGCGCGGCACGCCGTTGCGCGCGCAGGCGGCGACCAGCCGCTTGGGCAGTTCGACATGGGCGCGTGCAAAGGCAGGGCCATAAGGGTCCCCCGGCGGCGAGTGGAGCACGCCGACCATATTGACCACCGCATCGACACCGGCCATGAGCCGATCGAGCGCTGCGTCGTCGAATACGTCTGCGACGACGACCTCGGCGGTGGGTAACAGGATCAGGTGCCGTGCGTTGGGCTCGCGCCGCGTCGGCACGCGCAACGCCCAGCCCTCCTTGGCCAGCCGCGCGGCCACCGCGCTACCAACGAAACCGCTTCCGCCCACCAGCAATGCAGTGCCCGACATGATCCCCCTCCTTGATATTAAGCGTAGCCCAGCGAACCGCGTGCTCAGCCCGGATCGACCTGCCGCAGGCGCGCCTTGAGCGATTGTGGCCGCCCTTCCATCAACGCAGCGTAGATCACTGCATTGGCCATCACCTTCTTGACGTATTCGCGCGTTTCGTCGAACGGGATGGTCTCGGCATATACGGCACCTTCGAGCGTGCGCCCGTCGCGCCAGCGCTTTGCGCGGCCCGGCCCGGCGTTGTAGCCGGCGGCGGCGAGCACCGGGTGATCGTCCAGATCGTCGAGCACGATGCGCATGTAGCTGGTACCCAGCAGCACATTGGTCTGCGGATCCTGCAGATGGCTGCGACGATAACCGGCCATGCCAATCTTGCGGGCGACCCAGCGCCCGGTCGCCGGCATGACCTGCATCAGCCCCTGCGCACCCGCCGACGAGGCCGCATGCGAGACGAAGCGGCTCTCCTGACGCATGAGCCCATACACCCACGACAGATCCAGCCCCTGCGCGCGCACCTGCGGCTCGATCAGCTCGCGATACGGTGTAATGAATCGCAGATCGTAGTGGCCGCCGCGATCGACCCATTCGGCGGTGTTGATGGCGCGGTCGTAGATGTTGTGTTCGAGCGCGACGCGCGCCGCGGCGAGCTTGAAGTCGTCGTCCGCCGTTCGCAAGCGCCAGTTCCACTCGCGCACCGCCTCGGTGCGCAGATCGAGGCGGTAAAGCGCCAGCGCGCGGCGCAAATCGGGGTCGGATTCGGCGCGACGCAGGCTGGCCGCGGACAGGGGCGCACCGGGCGGCGGCAGCGAAAACTGCCGGCCAAGCTCTTCGGCGGCGAGCATGCCGTAGAAATCGGGCCGCTCGGCAATCGTTGCATACAGGGCGCGCGCCGCCGCATCATCGCCGCCCGCCTGCTCTGCGCGCGCCAGCCAATAGACCCACTGTGGCGCCGCGCGCTCGCTCTCCGGCAGGGCCATCACCGCGGCGCGCACGCCATGCCAATCCGCGACGCGCAAGGCGGCGCGCACTCGCCAGGCACGCGCATCGGCACGCATCGGCGCATCGCCGGCGGCGCGAAACCAGTCACGCGACTGCGGCAGATGATCCTGCGCGCCACGCCAGCCGAGGATGACGTAGGCCGCGCGGCGTGTCTCGGGCGGCAGCTTGTCGGAGAGGCGGACGAAGCGCATGTAGGCGAGTTTGGGGTCGCTGCGCCCCAGCCGGTTGATCGCCGCCAGCATCAGTTCACGCTCGCTGCGATTGCGCTCGAATCCGGCCGGCAACTTGTCGAGGAAAGCGTCCGGATCCTTGAGCAAGGCAGCGAGACGCGCCGGATCGGCCATTTGCGCTGGCGGCAACCAGCCGAGCGTTGTTTTGGCCCCATGCGCGCGCCGGCTGTCCATCTGGCGATGGAAACGTGCCCACACCGCGTCCACATCAAGGCCGTCGCGCGCCGCGAGTATACCGATCAGCCTGTTGCACGCCGCCGCACTCGCGCTCAGTGTA
>CBDULG010000270.1:0-4484 GCA_965367985.1 uncultured Rhodocyclaceae bacterium | reverse complement strand
GCGCGCAGCTCCGGCTCACGCGTGCGCGGATCGAGCCAGATGCCGAAGAAGGCGTCGGCGAAGTCCTCGCCAACCACCGCCGCCGTCTCGCGTCCGAGATGGTAGAAGCGCACGCCCGACGCTTCGCGCACCGCGACCAGCACGTCGCCCGCCTCCACATCGGGGAAGGCGCGCGCCAGTGCGTCGCGCCAGCGCTCCGGACGCGTCGCGCCAAGCCGCGCCAGCTCATCGAGCGTGGACGAAACCAGCCGGTCGCTGGAGATAGTGCGCGCGTAGCGAATCGCCAGTGCCTGTGCAGGCGCCGCGTCAGCCACGGTGCGGCGCCACAAAGCAGCCTCGTAGATGCGCCAGCCGAGAAAACGCATGTCGCCGTTGCCGATCAGCTGCCACGCAGGGCCGGATTGGAGCGCCTGCGGCAGCGGAACGGTGGCTGCCGCCGGAGATACCAATGCAGCGAACAGGCCGAAGAGGCACGCGAGGCGAAGGGCTTTGATCACTGCAACTCACCGCTTGCATGCGTGAAACGAAAGTGGCCGACGTCGACGTTGCCCGCCAGAAAACCTGCTTCACAGTAGGCCAGGTAGAAGTGCCACAACCTTACGAAGCGCGCATCGAAGCCCAGTGCGCGCACTGCGTCATGCTGCGCGGCGAAAGCCGTGTCCCAGTGGCGTAGGGTGCGCGCGTAATCCTCACCAAACATCTCACAGCCCGTGGGCTCGAGCCGCGCGGCGCGTGCGCCGGCATCGATGCGCTCCGGGCTGGGCAACATGCCACCGGGGAACACGTAACGCTGGATGAAATCGGTGCCGCGACGGTAGCGCGCGAACAAGGCGTCGTCGATGGTGATCGACTGAATCACTGCATTGCCGCCCGGCTTGAGGCAGCGCGACACGGTCTCGAAATACGTCGGCCAAAAGCGCTCGCCGACCGCCTCGATCATCTCGATCGATACCACATGATCGTACTCACCGCGCACGTCGCGGTAGTCACACAATCCGAAGAGCGCTGCATTATCCCAGCCTCCCTGCGCGGCGCGTGCGCTCGCATACTCGCGCTGTGCCGGCGACAGGGTGAGACCCAACACGCTGCAGCCGGCCTCGCGCACCGCCACCTCCGCAAAGCCGCCCCAACCGCAGCCGATTTCAAGAATGCGTTGCCCCGGACGCACATCGAGCGCGTCGAGAATGCGCCGGTACTTTCGCTGCTGCGCGGCGGCCAGATCGGTCTCGCCGGGCGCGAAACAGGCCGCCGAGTACGTCATCGTCGGATCGAGCCAGAGCCGGTAGAAATCGTTGCCAAGATCGTAGTGCGCTTCGATGTTGCGGCGCGATCCGGCGCGCGTATTTGCCCGCGCCATATGCCATATGCGGTAGGCCATCAGGCGCCAGGCGCGGCCATATACCGCACGGCCGAGTGCAGCGCGATTGCGCGCCAGCCAGGTGAGGAGCGCGGACAGGTTGTCGCAATGCCACTGGCCGTCGATCCAGCTCTCGCCGAGTCCGATGTCGCCGGTGGCGAGCAAGCGGTCGAACATCGCCAGATCCTTGACCATCCAGTGCGCGACGACGTCGCCGCGGCCCACCGTCGTTGTGCCGGCGCCGGGCAGCGAAATGACCACGCTGCCGTTCTCGAGTCCTTCGAGTAGCGCAAGGATGTCCTTTACACGTCGCGGCAATGCCGTCTCGACGCGCGGCACGCGCCGCCCAAAGGTGTTTTCACTCATATTCATGTGCTGATGTCCTCCAGCGGGGGCACGGGTTTGCGAAAAAAGGGCATGCGCTTGCGCCACAGGCGCCAAGCCTGGGTGTGGATGCGCAGCATCACTTGTGCGGTCATCGCGGGATGGCGCCACAACCAGCGACGCATCACGGCACCGTCGAGCGGCGCGATCGGCCCGCGCAGGCAGGTCGTCAGCACGCGCTGGCCGTCGTCGAACAAATCGACGTGGATGCGGCTGTGCTGCGCGGATTCGATAAAACGGAAGCGATATTCGCCGCGCACCGGCAAAAAGGGCGAAACGTGGAATACCTTGCGTGCGATCAACACGTCGTCGGCGCCGATCGGTGCGCCGTCGTCGTGCGCAACCACATAGCTGTGGCGTTCGCCAAAGGTGTTGTTGACCTCGGCGATTACAACCCGCAAGACGCCCTCGCGGTCATGGCAAAGCCAGAAACTGACCGGATTGAAAACGTAGCCGAAGAGGCGCGGAAAGGTTTGCAGTACGACTTCACCGTCGGCGATGTTGTCGAAACCACGCCACGCCAGTACGGCGCGCACCCAGGCGCGCGGATCGCCGCCCTCGCCGGTGCCGTGGTCGGCGTAGCGCACGCTGAATACGTTGCGCCGGTTTATGCCGAGCAGCGGCACCTTCAGCCCATTGACCTGCGACAGGGGCAAGCGCAGGCATGCCAGCGGATAGGTGAAACGATGCGTCGCTGGCGCATGACGTGTATGCATCACCGAACCGAAGATCACCCCGGGCGCCAGGCGGGCGGGCGTGTTCATGCGGCGACCGCCTCGCGCGCCGCGGCGGGCTCCCACGGAATCGTCGCGCCGAAGGCCTTGGCCACTTCAACCGCCGAGCGCAGGCCGTCTTCATGGAAACCATAGCCGGTCCATGCGCCGGCAAACCAGCACCGTGCCTGACCCTGCGCGGCTGGCAGCCAGCTTTGTGCTTCGACGGCGAGACGATCGAACACCGGATGCGCGTATTCGATGCGTTTGATGACGTGTTCTTCGCGCGGCGGTTCGGCCGGGTTGAGCGACACCATCACCGGCTGCGCGAAGGGCAGCGGTTGCAGGCGGTTGATGAGATAGGTCACCGACACCGGCGCATCCCCGGCGACGCCCTCGCCCGCCATGTAGTTCCATGCCGCCCACACACGCTCGCGCCGCGGCAGAAGCTGGCGGTCGGTATGCAGCCAGGCCACATTGGGCTGGTAGCGGACCGCCTCGAGAATTGCCGCCTCGGCGCGCGTTGCCTGGTTGCCGAGAATGCGTCGCGCCTGATCGCTGTGACAGGCGAAAACCACTGCATCGAAACTTTCCGTGCCGGCATCGGTGACCACCTGGGTGGCGTGCGGCTGGCGCAGAACGGCGCGCACCGGCGCGGCCAGCCGAACATCGGCCAGATCGGCGCCGAGCCGTCTCACATAGCTGCGGCCGCCGCCGCGCACCGTCAGCCACTGCGGGCGATCGAAAATCTGCAACAGGCCGTGGTTGTGGCAGAAGCGGACAAAGGTACGCAGCGGATAGGCAAGCATGCTGCGCGTCGGGCACGACCAGATCGCCGCCGCCATCGGCAGCAGGTACCACTGGCGGAAGGTCTGGGAGTAGCCGCGCTCATCAAGGAAATCGCCCAGCGTGACGTCGGTATCGTCGCTGTGCAGCGTATAGGCCTTTGCCTCGCGGTTGAAACGCACGATATCCGCCACCATGCGCAGGAACGCGGGGCGACGCAGGTTTTCCGGCTGGCCGAACAAGGTCGCCAGCGACGTACCCGCCCACTCCACGTCGGGCGACTTTAGGCTCACGGCAAACGACATTTCGGAGGCCGCCGAGCCGACACCGACATGCTCGAAGAGCGCACAAAGATGTGGATAGGTTTGACGATTGAAGACCAGGAAGCCGGTATCGACAGGCGCCTCGACGCCATCAAGGGCGACATCAACGGTGTGGGTGTGGCCGCCAAGTTCCGCGTCGGCCTCGAACAAAGTGACGTGGTAGCGCTCTCGCAATAGCCACGCGGAGGCCAGCCCAGCGATTCCGCCACCAATCACGGCAACGCGCTGGCCCGGCAGCGGGACAAGATTTTCCGCTTCTCGAAGATTCATCGCGTGCCTCCATCGGCAGAGTCGGCGATCAGGCGTTCGATCGCAGCGGTCAGCGACGGGTCGTCCGGACGCACGTCGCTGGCGAAGGCGAGCGCGTTCTTGCCCTGCCGGTCGATGAGGTATTTGTGGAAATTCCAGCCGGGTGCTTGCCCGGTTTGCGCACTGAGTGCGCGATAGAGCGGGTGGGCGGCGCCGCCGCGCACCTGCGTCTTCGCGTGCAGAGGAAACTTCACCCCGTAGGTGGTTTCGCAGAAATCAGCGATCTGCTTGGCCGAACCGGGCTCCTGCCCGCCGAAATCGTTCGAAGGAAAGCCGACTACCACCAGCCCACGCGGGCCGTATTCACGATATAGCGCATCGAGGCCTTGGTACTGCGGCGTATAGGCGCAACGACTGGCCGTATTCACGACCAGCACGACCTTACCGGCGTATTCACACATGCTTGTCTGAGCGCTTCCGATCAGGGGCTGGAAGGGGTGGTCGAGCAGTTTTGGGCAGGCGGCGCTCGCCAATCCGGGTAACGCCGTCAGAACCAAGGCAAAGGGCACCATGCGAGCGATGCGAGGAAGGCTGGGTCGCATGACTACCACCCCCGATGCAGTGTCAGCATCGTTTCAACACGACGTGTTGCAGCGTCGTCGCCAGCTCGTT
>CBDULG010000269.1:0-4484 GCA_965367985.1 uncultured Rhodocyclaceae bacterium | reverse complement strand
CTCATCATCCCCGAAAACGAAGTCGAGATCAGCGCGATGCGCGCGCAAGGCGCGGGCGGGCAGAACGTCAACAAGGTATCCAGCGCGGTGCAACTGCGCTTCGATATCCGCGCGTCCTCGCTGCCCGAAGCGGTCAAGGACCGCCTTCTCGCGCTCGCCGACCAACGCATCAGCAAGGACGGCGTGGTCGTGATCAAGGCGCAGTCTTTCCGTCGTCAGGAGCAAAACAAGGCAGACGCCCTGGCGCGGCTGGCCGAACTGGTCGCTCTCGCAGAACACCCGCCGAAGCGGCGCCGTCCGACCAAGCCGACCTTGGGGTCCAGGCTCCGTCGCCTGGAAAGCAAGACAATCCGTGGGCGAACGAAAGCTTCCCGGGGCAAGGTGCGGGAGTGACCCTGGCCGTTCGCGTACCGTTGCGCGGTGCGCAGTTCGGACTGCCGATGCGCATGAGTGCACCACAGCGGCATCGCCAAGCAACTTCCGCCGCAGGCGGGTGGTCGGACGTTTACCTGCGGCGGACGGCGCTACGCCGCACGCCAGACACGCGCCCAACTTCGCGGTGCCACCATGAACGGAGCCCTCGATCGCCTCGCCCGGGAACTGAGTCTCGACGCCCCCGCGAACGAGCGCCTGCGGCTTGAGTTTGGCTGCGCCTGTGTGATGCGCGTGAAGCACCTGCTCGAGGAGCCGGCCGTGCTCGAATGCCTTGCTGGCCTCGTTCGGTATCTCGATGGCACGATCGATCGGGCCACGCTTGAGCAGCACGCGATCGATGCCGCTCGCCTGTCCAATCAGCATCAAGGTTCCAAGTCGATCGATGGCTGTGGTCATGCCGCGGTGTCCGCCACCTACGCCGTCGCCAACGCACTCGCCGGCAAGGCGCGCCAGGCGGCCGACTACGCCGCCTATGCCGCCGTCTACGGCGAAGGTGGCTATGGCGCTGTCGCCGATCGTGCGTCCTTCGAGCCCGAGTTCCGCTGGCAGGTCAGCTGTCTCAAAGCGCTTGCGGACAAGCAATCATCGGCGTAAGCGTGCCGCGGTGCGGATGAACGATGCCCGGCGTTAGTATTGGGGCCTCGACTACCCGCAAGGATGCGCCCGATCATGAACCCGTTCGACGCCAAAGCCGCGACCTGGGATGCCGACCCGGTCAAGGTGGCCCGCGCGACCGCAGTGGCCGAGGGGATTCGGCGGTCTGTGCCGCTATCGCGCCACATGCGGGCAATGGAATTCGGCAGCGGTACCGGGCTGCTGAGTTTTCTCCTTCAGCCCGATTTGGGTCACGTCACGCTGGTCGATAGTTCCGAAGGGATGCTGGCGGTCGCGGCTCAGAAAATTGCCGACGGCGGTATCGACAACATGTCGCCGTTGCGGCTCGATCTGGCCACCGATCCCTTGCCCGCGCAGCGCTTCGATCTGATCTTTTCGCTGATGACCGCGCACCATGTGCCGGACACCGCGCGCCTTCTACGCGATATGCATGCGCTGCTTGAACCCGGCGGCTACCTGTGCATAGCGGACCTGGACGCCGAGGACGGCTCCTTCCACGGCGAAGGCTTCGACGGACACCGCGGCTTTGACCGCACGCATTTGGGCGCGCTTACCGAACAGGCGGGATTTGGCGCGGTGGATTTCTCCACCGTGTTCCGTATGACCCGCGGCGACCCGGCACGGGAATACCCGGTCTTTCTCATGGTCTGCCGCAAGGCCTGACTTTACGAACTCGCGTAGCGCGCTGCGGCGCGATCGTCAGTCGCGCCCCGGCGCCGCGGTCGATTAACCGCCAACCGGCAGCTATGATGAAGTTGTGAGCTTTGCCAGCGGTGCCAACACGAAGCGCCGCCCGGCGGCAACTGACGGGAGGCATGCGGCATGGCGAATTCGAAAGTTTATCTACCCTCGCAAACCTGGCAGCCGACCGAATTTGCGACGATTCTGGCGATCGGCGATTCCTGGTTCTGGTACCCGAGAAACAACGTGCTGCAGGCGCTGGTCGAGCACCCGCGGCTCAAGGACCCCTACCGCTTCATCCAGTTGCTGGGCTATAACGGCGCCCGGCTCGAGCAGTATCTTTTCGGGCGCTATGCGCGCGACCTGGACAAGCATCTGTCCCCGGGTTTTCGCACCGCCTATTCGGCCATCATGATCAGCGGCGCCGGCAACGACGCGGTCAATTACAAACTCGCCCTGGCAAACAACTGCTCGACGATCGGCGATCCGGCGGCCTGTCTCGACGAAACGAGAGTGCAGGCCTTTATCGGCAAGCTCATGGCGGCGATGGGCGCGCTCGTGCAGCGCGTCACCGTGGCCTACGGTGACGAGAGCAAGCGTCCGGACATCTTCATCCATTGCTACGATTACCCGATTCCCGACGGTCGCGGCTTCAAGCTGGCCGACCTCAAAGTCACCGGCCCGTGGCTCAAGCCGGCGATGATCAGCCGAAAGGTGGCTGAAGCGATCGACTTTCGCACCGGCGTCTGCCGTGCGCTGATCGACCACATCGCCAAGGCGTATCTCGACTTTGCCGCGGCGCAGACGCGGGTCTATTGCATCGATTCCCGCGGCTGCCTGCGCAATGAGAAGTATAAGAAAGACTGGGACAATGAACTGCACCCCACCAAGGCGGGATTCCAACAGGTGGTGGATAAGTGCTGGATACCCGTGCTGGCGGATCACGGCTATGCGAAGTGAGCGGCGCGCCCGCCGGAACGCTCAACCGGGCGTGTCATCGACACCCTGGTTACCTTCAACGAAGCAACGCGCGCGCGTCGCGGGCTTCACACAGCAAACGAGGAGATGGAACGAATGCCCAAGTACATGCTCGAGGTGAATTACGTTGGCGCCGGAATCAAGGGGCTACTCAAGGATGGCGGAACGACCCGGCGCGAGGTCGTCGAAGAGATGATGACCAGCCTTGGCTGCAAGCTCGAAGCGTTCTATTACGCGCTTGGTCCGACCGACCTCTACATCATTGTCGAGGGTCCCGACAACGTCACTGCATTGGCCGGCACGATGACCGCCGCGGCCTCGGGCATGGTCACCTGCCGGACGATTCCACTGGTCACGGCCGAGGAAATGGACGCCGTGGCGAGAAAGTCGCCCGTGTACCAGGCACCGGGACAGTAGGACGGAAAAGCGCGGCGCCTTCCGCCGCGGGTTGGCAGCCGAAGCGCCACCCCCGACGGATGATCGGCCGCCCGCGGTAGGTATTACGGCACCGCGCTTACTCCTTGCCGCTGCGCCTGATCGAAACCAGCAGCCAGACGCCGCCAACCACCGCGCCGAGAAAGCCGAGCAGGACGAAGGTCGACAGCCCGGCCAGCACGCCCTCGCCCGCCACGGCCATGACGATGGCGGTGCCGATGATCAGCGCCGCGGTGACGATGCCGATGGTGAGTCGGCTCGCCGCGCGGTCGATGCGGTCGCCGAAATGCTTGAGCGGCAGCACCTCGACCTCGACCCGCAGCTTGCCGCGCCGCGCGGCGCGCAGCAGTTCGCTGAGATCCTGCGGCAGCCCGCCGAGCAGCTTGAGCGCGCCATCGACGGTGCGCCATCCGCGCCGTGCGAGAGCAGCCGGTGAGTGGTGGGCGATCAGCACGTCTTGCAGAAACGGCGCCGCTTCGCCGGCCATGTCGAAGTCCGGGTCGAGCTGCCGGCCCATGCCCTCGAGCGAGATGAAGGCCTTGATCAGCATGGCGAGATCGGGCGGCAGGGTGAGGCGGTTGTCGCGCAGGATGGTCACCACGTCGAGCAGCATCGAAGCGAGGTTGAGGCGCTTGAGCGGCACCCCCTTGTACTGATCCACAAAGCTGTCGATCTCGCGGCGCAGGCGCGCCGGATCCACACTGCCGTCGCTCTGCGGTTCGTCGCGCCATTCGAGCAGGATCCCGGCGACCGTTTCCGCGTCGCCCGACACCAGTCCGTGCAGCAGCACCGCAATCTCGTAGCGACGCGTCTCGGAGAGCCGGCCGACCATACCGAAATCGATGAAGGCGATGCGGTTGTCAGGCAGATAGAAGACGTTGCCCGGATGCGGGTCGGCGTGAAAGAAGCCGTCTTCGAGGATCATCTTGAGCACCGCCGCCGCGCCGCGCCGGGCGAGCACGCGGCGGTCCAGTCCGGCCGCGTCGACCGCCGCCAGATTGCGTCCGGGAATGCCGTCGATGTAGTCCTGCACATTGAGCCGCTCGCCGCTCCATTGCCAGTGGATGGCCGGAATGACGAATTCCGGGTGCTCGGCAAAATGGCCGGCGACCCGCTCGGCGCTGCGGCACTCGGCGGCAAAATCCAGCTCGCGGCGCAGTGAAGTGGTGAATTCGCGCACCACGTCCTGCGGCCGGTAGCGATGCAGCTCGGGCATATCGGCGTCGACGATCTCGGCCAGCCGGGCGAGCAGGCGCAGGTCGGCCTCGACCGTCGGGCGAATGCCGGGGCGGCGCACCTTGAGCACCACCTCGCGTCCGTTGGCGAGCCGTGCGCGATAG
>CBDULG010000268.1:0-4500 GCA_965367985.1 uncultured Rhodocyclaceae bacterium | reverse complement strand
CTGTCGCACTATTTCACCACCGGGGAGAAGGTCGAAGGGATCTGGATTACCGAACCGCTCGGCTACCTGGAGTTTCTGCACCTGAACATGAACGCGAAAATGGTGTTGACGGACAGCGGCGGACTTCAGGAAGAGACCACGGCGCTTGGCGTGCCTTGTGTCACCATTCGCGAAAACACGGAACGACCGGTGACAGTCGATGAGGGGACCAACGTGCTGGTGGGCACCGATCCGTTAAAAATCGTCTCGGAAGCGCGGAAGATACTTAGGGGTGAGGGCAAGGCAGGTCGTCGGCCCGAGTTATGGGATGGCCATGCCGCCGCGCGCATTGTCGAGTTGCTTGCGAAGGAACTGGCGTAACCGTTCGCATTACGATGCGGAGTTTGCGGATTTTCAATTTGGACATGGAAGAAGTTGTGGGGTGGATGCGCAGCGTATCGCCTCCGGCCGACTCGACACACGTGTGAATGGCATACGTCGACACACAGGCCCGTTTCGGCATGTTCGCCTTGGTAACGGTATGGCCTCGTGTATGGCGCTTCGACGCCTCAATGTATGCCGCGGCCATGCGAGATGGCTCGATTCGACGCGTGATTTTCTATTTTTCTGATTGGAGTTTTCCGTGATTCTCGTGACAGGCGGCGCCGGCTTTATCGGTGCGAATTTCGTACTCGACTGGATTGCAGAAACCAGCGAGCCAGTGGTGAATCTCGACAAGCTGACCTATGCGGGCAATCTCGAAACGTTGATTTCGCTAGCGGATGATGCGCGCCATGTGTTCGTGCAGGGCGATATCTGTGATCGTGCACTGGTGGATCGGTTATTGGCCGAGCATCGGCCGCGGGCGATCGTGCATTTCGCGGCGGAAAGCCATGTCGACCGGTCGATCCACGGCCCAGGCGAGTTCATGCGCACGAATGTGGAGGGTACTTTTACGCTGCTCGAAGCGGCACGCGCCTACTGGGGGGCGCTGGAGGGCGAGGAGCGATCGTCGTTCCGTTTCCTGCATGTGAGCACTGACGAGGTGTACGGCTCGCTGGCGCCGGGTGCGCCGGCCTTCACCGAGGCTCACGCCTACCAGCCGAACAGCCCGTATTCGGCGAGCAAGGCGGCGAGCGATCATCTCGTGCGCGCCTGGCATCACACCTACGGTTTGCCGGTGGTGACGACGAACTGCTCGAACAATTACGGGCCGTACCAGTTTCCCGAAAAGCTCATTCCATTGATGATCGTAAATGCGCTGGCGGGCAAGTCGCTGCCGGTCTACGGCGACGGCATGAACGTGCGCGACTGGTTGTATGTAAAGGACCACTGCAGTGCGATCCGCGCGGTGCTGGCCGGCGGGCGGTTGGGGGAAACCTATAACATCGGCGGCTGGAACGAGATGCCTAACGTGGCAATCGTGAATACCGTCTGCGCGCTGCTCGACGCGTTGCGGCCGGCTGCGCAGGGCAGCTATGCGCAGCAGATCACCTATGTGAAGGACCGGCCGGGGCATGACCGGCGCTACGCGATCGATGCGCGCAAGATTGAGCGCGAACTGCAATGGCGACCGGCGGAAACCTTCGAAACGGGGATCCGGAAGACGGTGCAGTGGTACCTTGATAGCGTCGGCTGGGTCGAGAACGTGCGCAGCGGAGCCTACCGGGAGTGGGTGGCGCAGAATTACGGTGCGCGCTAGCGCACCGCGCAAACACGCCGCCTCCCTTCATCCATCCGTCGCGTCGCGGCGGGGAACCGATGGATATTTGAACTCATGACAGGTCACGATACGCACCGGCGCAAGGGCATCATCCTCGCCGGAGGCTCCGGCACGCGGCTTCACCCGGCCACGCTCGCGGTCTCCAAGCAGCTCATCCCCGTTTATGACAAGCCGATGATCTACTATCCGTTGAGCACGCTGATGCTCGCGGGGATTCGGGAAATTCTCGTGATTTCCACGCCGCAGGATACGCCGCGTTTCGAGCAGTTGCTGGGTGATGGCAGCCAGTGGGGACTGGCTTTGCAGTACGCCGTGCAGCCCAGCCCAGACGGGCTGGCGCAGGCCTTTGTGATCGGCGCCAATTTTGTCGCCGACCGGCCGAGCGCTTTGGTGCTGGGCGACAACCTCTTTTACGGACACGATTTCGCCAAGGGATTGAGTGCAGCAGACGTGAGCGAAGCGGGCGCGACCGTGTTTGCCTATCCGGTCCACGATCCAGAACGCTACGGCGTGGTCGAGTTCGATGCCGACGGCCGCGCGGTGAGTCTGGAAGAAAAACCTGCCAAACCTAAGAGCCGTTACGCTGTGACCGGACTGTATTTTTATGACGATCGCGTCGTGGACGTGGCGCGCAATCTCAAGCCGAGTCCACGCGGGGAACTGGAAATCACCGACGTCAATCGTCAGTATCTCGAATGGGGCGCGCTCGATGTGCAGGTGATGGGGCGCGGACATGCATGGCTGGATACTGGCACGCACGAGAGCCTGATCGAAGCGAGCCTGTTCATTCAGACGATCGAAAAACGGCAGGGCCTCAAGGTGGGATGTCCAGAAGAGATCGCGTGGCGCAAGCGCTGGATCGACACGGAGCAGCTTGCACGGCTGGCCGCGCCGCTGGCCAAGAACGGATACGGACAATATTTGCAGCGGCTTCTGGAAGACCGGGTTTTCTGATGAAAGTAACGCCGACCGAAATCGACGAAGTAAAAATCATTGAGCCGGAGGTATTCGGCGACGCGCGTGGCTTTTTTCTGGAGAGCTTCAACGCGCGGCGCTTTGCTGAAGCGACCGATGTCGATCTGCCATTTGTGCAGGACAACCACTCACGCAGCGCACGTGGTGTGCTGCGCGGCCTGCACTACCAGATCCGCCAACCTCAAGGCAAACTGGTGCGTGTGGTGCGCGGCATGGTGTTCGATGTGGCGGTCGATGTGCGCCGAAGTTCGGACAGCTTCGGCGCCTGGGTGGGCGTCGAGCTGAGTGAAGACAACAACCGTCAGCTGTGGGTGCCGCCGGGATTCGCCCATGGTTTTCTGGTGTGCTCCGAGAGCGCTGATTTTCTATACAAGACAACCGATTATTACGCGCCGCAAGATGAGCGCTGTGTGCTTTGGAACGATCCGGCAATGGGAATTGCCTGGCCGCTGGATGGCGCGCCGCGGCTCTCGGTCAAGGACCAGGCGGGCGTGCTGCTCAAGGATGCCGAGGTATTCGAATGAAGATACTGCTGACGGGCGTGACAGGCCAGGTGGGCTGGGAGTTGCGACGGAGCCTGATGCCGCTGGGTGAGGTCGTAGCGCTCGATCGCGCGCAGTGTGATCTGTTGCGTCCGGAGGGGCTTGCAGCGGTCGTCAGCCGTGTCATGCCGGATGTCATCGTCAACGCCGCGGCGTACACCGCGGTGGACAAGGCGGAACACACGCCGGCCATCGCGCGCGTGGTCAATGCCGACGCCGTGGCGGCACTGGGCGCCGCCGCCGCGCGACACAAGGCATTGTTCGTTCACTATTCGACCGACTACGTTTTTGGTGGCCGCAAAGCCTCGCCGTATACGGAAGACGATGCAACGATGCCGATTAATGCCTATGGCTCGAGCAAACTGGCCGGCGAACGTGCAATCGCCGCCGCGGGATGCGCGCACCTTATCTTGCGCACCACCTGGGTGTATGCGGCGCGCGGGCAAAATTTCCTTTCCACCATGCTGCGCCTGTTTGCAGAGCGTGAACGTGTATCCGTGGTGAATGATCAATTCGGTGCGCCGACCTGGGCGCGCAACATTGCCGACGCGACGGCCCTCTTGATCGCGTGGGCGCAGGCGCACCGACGCGGTGGGCAGACCGTGCAGCGTTGCTTCCACGTGACCGCGGCAGGTGAAACCTCGTGGCACGGTTTTGCGGAAGAAATCCGCCGTCTTGCAACGCATCGTTGGCCGGAGCATCCCTGGGCAATCCAGGCGATCGAATCGATTCCGGCGGACGCCTATCCCACGCCGGCCCGCCGGCCCGAGAATTCGCGCCTCGATTGCACGCGGCTGAAGCGCGAGACTGGAATCGTGCTGCCGCCGTGGCAGGATGCACTTGCGCGCTGTATAGAGGAGCGCGCCGCGCCATAGTTATCGCTTCGGCACTGGCCAGCGCCAAGAGGCGTGAAAAATACATCGGCATATTAAGAGCGCTGTCGACATACTCTGCGTCTTATCCAGATCGGGAATCGCAGAATGAAAGCAGTTTCTTTGCTGGCGGCACTCATACTACCGCTCGCCGCACATAGCGCCATCAGTACCATAACACCGGGCGACGCAGCCTTCGTCGCGTATAACGCCGATGAAGACGGCTTCGCGCTCGTCTCCTTCGTCGACCTTGCCGCCGGCAGCGTTTTCCATGTCACGGACAATGAGTGGAGCACAACGCTTGCCGGGGGCGGCAGCGGATTTTCCACGGGCGAAGGCGATCTTGCCTGGACGCTCGACGCCGACCTGACTGCTGGTACGATCGTGCGGTTTTCGGCGGTGAATTCAT
>CBDULG010000267.1:0-4513 GCA_965367985.1 uncultured Rhodocyclaceae bacterium | reverse complement strand
CTGGCAATGGGCGGTGTGCAAGGCATTGCAGCCATGACCTTTGGCCTGTTCGGTCTGCCCAAAGCCAACATCCTGGTCGGCCCTGGAAACCAGTTTGTCGCCGAAGCCAAACGCATTCTGTTTGGGCGCGTCGGCATCGACATGTTCGCCGGCCCCACCGACAGCCTTGTTCTGGCGGACAAGACCGCCGATGCGCATATCGTGGCGACCGATCTCGTGGGCCAGGCGGAGCACGGCTACAACTCGCCTGTCTGGCTAGTGACGGACGATCGTGCCCTGGCCGAGGACGTGATGAAACGCATTCCGAAGCTGATCGCCGATTTGCCTGAGCTCAACTCGAAAAACGCGGAAGCCGCATGGCGCGACTATGGCGAGGTGATTCTTTGCGCCGACCGCGAGGAGATGGCCGCAACCTCCGATGACTACGCACCAGAGCACCTCACTGTCATGTGCGAGGACTTGGATTGGTGGCTGGATACGCTGACCTGCTATGGCTCGCTGTTCGTGGGCGAAGAGTCGACCGTGTCATATGGTGACAAGGCGTCTGGCACCAATCACGTGTTGCCCACTTCCGGCGCGGCAACCTATACCGGCGGGCTCTCGGTGCACAAATACATGAAGATCGTCACCTGGCAACGTGGCACGCGGGAAGGCTACAAGGATATTGCCATCGCCACCGCGCGCATCTCACGGCTCGAAGGCATGGAGGGCCACGCCCGCCAGGCCGACGTGCGTCTCGCCAAGTATTTCCCGAATGAGAAGTTCGATCTGACCGCAGCCGCGGACTGAGCTGCACCGCGTCACACACGGGCTGGTACGGCGGTTTCCATGACCGCCGCCAGCACACGACGTTACCCCAGGAGTAGGTAAATGAATATTGACAAGAAGATCGCAGATGATCTCGTGGCGAACGACGTCTCGTTCGTGACAACCGTACCGTGCAAACAGCTCGCGGGCGTGATCGAAGAGATCGACCGGCATGAAGGGATTTTCCATATTCCTTCGAACAACGAAAACGAAGGCATGGGCCTGTGCGCAGGTGCATTCATGGGCGGCAAGCGCCCTGCAATCATCATGCAGAACACAGCCATCGGCGTCACCATCAACACGCTGGCAACGCTCATCCAGTATTACCGCATGCCGCTGCCCATGCTCATCAGCTATCGCGGTGAACTGCGCGAACCCGTGGCCTGCCAGGTCGAGATGGCCGTGCACACCAAAGCGCTGCTCGCGCAGTTGAACATTCCGGCGTATCACTTCCACAAGAAGTCGGACGTTGAAGAGCTCGACAACATCCTGAAATACACCTTTATGTGCAACAAGCCGGTCGCCATCCTGACCGATGCCAACTTCTGGGGAGGTTACGGAGAATGATCCGCTCTGACATTTTGAAAGACATCGCGCCGCTCCTGCGGGACCAACTGGTCGTATGCAACATCGGGCTGCCCAGCCAGGAGTTGCACATGATCGACGATCAGCCGACCAACTTCTATATGCTCGGCACGATGGGTCTGTCCTCGTCTATCGGACTTGGCCTGGCACTGGCGCAAAAAAAGAAAGTGATCGCCATTGACGGAGACGGCTCGGTACTGACCAACTTCGGTACGCTGCCGACGATCGCCAACAACGTTGCGGACAACTACATCCTGCTGATCATCGACAACGGCAGCTATGGCTCGACGGGCGACCAACCCACCTATGCGGGCATGAAAACGTCGCTGACGGCGGTGGCCCGTGCCTGCGGTTGTGAAAACGTGGTCGAAGTGAAGGCCGAAGACACCGGCAAAGCACTGCAAGAGGCAATCAAGGGCGACAAGATGACGATCATCGTCGCCAAGTGCGAAAGCGGCAACATCCCGGTGTCCGTGATCACGATGGACCCGGTCGTGATCCGCGACCGATTCATGAAAGCCGTCTCGGCATGATGGGGGGCGCTGCGCGAATTCACTCTGCGGAGGACGCGCGGCGCCTCGCGTCGAAGCGTCTTCCGTGGATGGTCTTCGACTACATCGACGGCGCCGCGGGGCAGGAGAATGGCCTGGCCCGCACCCGGGAGGCGTTCGACGCGATCTGCCTGAGGCCGCGCATCCTCACGGATGTCAGCCAGAGATCGCTCGCCGTGACGCTCTTTGGCGCACCCGCCAAACGGCCCTTCGGTATTTCGCCGATGGGGATGTGCAACCTGTCGGCACCCGGCGCCGACCTGATGTTGGCGCGCCTCGCTGCACGTGATGCCGTTCCGGTCGGTGTATCCACGGTCGCTTCCACGCCCCTGGAAGAAATGATCGAGACCGCCGAGGGTCATGCGTGGTTCCAACTCTATTTCAGCGGCGACGGCACAGGCACGTTCAAACTCGCCGAACGCGCGCAGGCCGCGGGCTACAAGACAATCGTACTGACCGTCGACGTGGCCGAAGTGGGACGCCGACCGCGTGAATTGCGCCATGGATTCACCATGCCGTTTCGTATCGGCTTGCCCCAGTTCATCGACTTCGCGATGCACCCCCGGTGGTCATTGACAGGTCTCATCAAGGGTAAGCCGCAGATGGCGAATTTCCTCATGGACGGCTACGAATTCGACCGCACCGAGAGTCGAGCCAAGGCCGACTGGGGAACGCTCGAAAAGCTCAGAGCGATGTGGAAGGGCAAGCTCGTGGTCAAAGGCGTACTGGACGTCGAAGACGCGCAGAAGCTGAGAAGTATGGGCGTCGATGCGATCCAGGTCTCGAGCCACGGCGCACGCCAGCTCGAAAGCGCCCCCCCTGCCATCGACGCGCTCGCCGAAATCCGCGAGGCCGTCGGTGCCGACTTCCCGCTGTTCTACGACAGCGGCCTGCGCTCCGGTGAAGACGTCCTGAAAGCCCTTGCGCTCGGCGCGGACTTCACTTTTTTCGGGCGCATCCTGCAATTTGCCATTGCCGCTGGCGGCGAAGAAGGGCTGCACCGTCTCTGGGATGTCCTGAGCCAGGAGCTGTCCATTGCAATGGCGCAAACGGGACTGTGCTCGCTTAATAACATTGGCGCCCAGCATGCGCTGCGTGTCGAGCCCACCAAATAACGGGACGCCGCGTGATTTCGCCTGGCTCCGTTTCCGGTGAAAAGGCTGCATGTGGCCTCGGTGAAAAAAACAATGACCGGTTATTCGGGCACGCCCACGATCAAGCTATAACAACACATCAATGAGTTGTCACCGACAACACGGACAGACAAGCGCTTCCACACCGGGCATTCCTGCCCACCCTTGCCACATAGAGGAGACACTCAAATGGCTGATAAAACACCTCTCGACCGCCGCGGATTCCTGCGCATTGCGAGCCGGTACGGGCTGACGTCCACCGCGCTTGCCGTAACCGGCATCGTCGGACCCCTCACCCTCGAGGGCGTCGGGCGCGCGGCAGCAGCAACTGCCGACGCGCGCGCCGCGGGCTCGCCGCTGATGACGCTCAAGTTCGGCGCCGCCGGCTTCAACGAAGAGAACCTCAAGATCCAGGAATCGGGCCAATTGTGGTTTGCCCAGGAATTGGAAAAGCGCACCGACGGCGCGCTCAAGATCGATTTCATCGGCAACAACCAGATCTGCAACCAGTCCGACTGCGTGAAGAAGACGCAGCAGGGCATTATCGACATGTTCACCGCCAGTACGCAGAACTCTGCCAGCGCGGCGCCCTATTACAACGTGCTCGACTTCGCCTACATGTTCCCCTCACGCGCCTCGCAGCACTACTTCATGTATCACCCGAAGAGCGAACCGCTGTTGCGCGAGCCGATGCGCAAGCGCCACAACATCGAGTTCCTCTACACTCACTGCGAACTGCGCGGCATCATGCTGGGCAAGAACTTTGCCGACAAGCCGCTGGTCACCAGCATCGATCAACTCGCCGGCACCAAGAACCGGGTCACGGGCACGCAGCTCGGCCGCATCGCGATGGAGTTGATGGATCTCGGTCCGATCCCGCTGGCCTGGGAGGAGACGCTCGACGGTCTCAAGCAGGGCCTGGTCGACGGCGCCGAGACCTGGATGAGCGCAGCGGCCTACGCGAACATGGCGCCGGTGCTCACGCAAGCGGTTGATCTGAGCTTCTTCTGCGGCACCGAACACACTGCGATGAGCAACAAGGTGTTCGAAAAGCTGCCGCCGGAAATCCAGGCCATCGTGCTGGAAACGGCGTACGACGCACAGCAATACACACAACGTGAGCATGAGCGTGCGCTGGTCGAAATCGTTGGCGCGGTGGCCGAGCCGGGTCCCGACACGATCTTCGCGAAAAACAATGTGCGCGTCTCGATTCTTTCCGACGAAGAGAAGATGAAGGCCGAGAAAATGTGCTCGCCCGAGTTCGTTCCGGGGCCGTGGGAAGAGTGGCGCGAGCGCCTCAACAAGATGAACGGCGCGGGTCACGATGTGTACCAGGAAATTCACGACATCGCGCGCGAAATCCCCAAAGACATGGCGGCCGTCGACGTCAAGCCGCGCAAGTGGTGGGAAGCTGCCTGAGCTAACAGCACCACAATA
>CBDULG010000266.1:0-4518 GCA_965367985.1 uncultured Rhodocyclaceae bacterium | reverse complement strand
GCCAGGCGTGGGTGCTCAGGCGCTGCGCCGCTTGCGCGTCGACGACTTCGTTTTCTGAGCGCCGGCAATCCAGCGTTTGCGCCACTCGGCGAGCGACGGATAGAGCTTCGATTCGCGCCCGGCGAGTTTTTCCTGCAGCGCAGCCAACGCCTCGATATCCGCCTTGCCGAATGCTTCGGGCATCACCGGTTCGAGCACCACGTTCAGTGCGCCGCGCCCGCCCGCGCGCAGCGGCAGGCCGTGACCGGGCAGGCTGACACGCGTCTCGACGGCAGTGCCCGCCTTCACCTTCACGGTATCGACACCGCCCGGCACCGGCACCAACACCTCGCCGCCGGCCAGCATCTCGAATAGCGGCACCGGCACCGCCACTTCGAGCGCGTCGTCATCAAACTGGAACAAGGCATGGGTGCGCAGGCGCGTCACCAGCAGCAGATCGCCCGGGGGCAGGTCGCCGCTGGCGGCGGCTTTGCCCGCCAGGCGCAGGGTGCGGCCAGGCCACATCCCCGTCGGCACCGTCACCCGCACACGCCGCCCCGCATGCCGTGTGCCGGTCGCGTCGCATGCGTCGCACGGGGAATCGGACGCATAGCCCTTGCCGTTGCAGGCCGTGCAGGTCGCCAGCCCAGTGTCGGTGCGCATGCGCCCGCTGCCATAGCAATCGAAACACAGGCGCGTAAAAAACGACTTGATGTGGCCGGAGCCATCACACTCGCTGCACGGCTCAGGGCGTTCGAGTTCGACCACGTGGGCACCACCGAAAATGGCCTCTTCCACGTCCAGCCACAGCGTCTCGGTTTGATCCTCGCCGCGCGGCGGTGCCGTTTCGTCATCCTCCGCGGGCGGCTCGGCAGCGCGGCGCAACAGATAATCATGTGCCGCCTTGATGGTGCGAAAACGCTCCACCGCACCATCGCCGCCGTTGCGATCCGGGTGCCATTGCATCGCCAGACGACGAAACGCGCGCTTGATCTCCGTTGGCGGCGCATCCGGCGCGAGTTCGAGCGTGGACAAGGCTTCCTCACGATCGGCAGGGTGCATTCGAGAAGATCTCCGGTACCACTTGAACAGGAGCGTCAGGTTACTCCCCGACGTGAAGATTGGCGAACACGCCGGCCAAAAATTTACAAGCCAAACTGTCGCGCGCCGCCCCGCATTGCCATCGACACGCGCGCTGGACAGTGCAGCGGACGAGAACTATTCTCGAACACCCCGGTCTTTCAAGCCGCCGGGTGCGTCGTTCCCGATCCAGCTCGGCGGTACCGTTGAACGCCTGGATCATCGGAAATTTTCGAATACAACACGCAAATCAAGGAGACACACGATGGACAGCAAGGCATCAGCTCAGTGGAAAGGCGATCTCAAATCAGGCCAAGGGCAACTCAGCAGCCACAGCGGCGTGTTGAAGAACACGCCCTATTCCTTTAAAACCCGCTTCGAGGGCGCCGCTGGAACGAATCCGGAGGAATTGATCGGTGCCGCGCATGCCGGATGTTTCTCGATGGCTTTGTCGATGATTCTGGGCGAAGCCGGCCTCAAAGCCGACAGCATAGACACTGAAGCCACCGTCTCGCTCGAAGAGAAGGATGGCGGGTTCGCGATTACCAAGATCCACCTCGACGTCACCGCCAGCATTCCTGGCGCCGATGACGCGGCGTTTCAGGATGCCGCCGGCAAAGCCAAGGCAGGGTGCCCGGTATCGAAAGTGCTCAACGCGGAAATCAGCATGAACGCCCGCTTGCAGGGCTGATCGCCCGCGCGCCACTGGCAAAGGGGCATCCAGCATCGGATGCCCCTTTGCTTGTCTATACACCTTCGACGAGGATCACATTGGCGTTCGACGTTTGCTCCTCAACTTGCGCGCCTTGCGGCACTCGCAGCGTCTTCCGTGCGGTGACGATGGATTGCGCCGTGCCCGGCAGACATCCGCCCAACCGCTTAAAGAATCTTGCGTTTTCACGCTGGCGCAGGGCGTCAGTGCGGACTAAGTTGAAGTGACCGCAATGCGCGGTCGAACCGATATGGAGACTCAACATGAAACTGAAGACAGCGCTGGCCGCTGCGCTATTTGCCGTGTCAACGGCCGCTTGGGCATTTCATTGCCCCGCGGATATGGCAAAAATCGACGAAGCGCTGGCAAAGAATCCGGAACTGACCGCCGAACAGATGGAACAAGTGAAGCAGTGGCGGGCCGAGGGAGAGGCACTGCACGCCGAGGGAAAACATCAGGAATCGGTCGACACGCTGGCCAAGGCCATGGAGGTGCTGGGTATCTAATTCCGACCGCACCGACGCTGGGCCGCCCAACGCGGCCCTTTTTTGGCAGACCGGACAACACGCTGCAACCTCGCCCGACATTACGCCGCCACGGCGACGACCGGAAACACCGCGTCGTCGTCCGCGTGTTCGAGCAATAGGCACGCGACACGCCGCTGCCACATTTCGCCAAATCGCTGCCGCTCTGCAGCGTCGGCCTTACCCTGAATGCACCGGCTCAACAGCATGCCCATTTCGGCGTCGGCGGGCACCCGCGACAGGTCGCTCGCGGCATCGACGGCCGCGCCGCTGTCAAGCCGCGTGAAGCGCACGGCGAGCGGCACTTCGACCTCGAAGGCGAGCAGATCGCGTCGCACGAAGCGCCCGCCAATGCCCTTGAAACCGCCCTGTTGCGCGGCCCCCGTGAGCAAGGTGACGACGCTGGCAATGACGCCGGCGACACCCGCCTTCAGCGCATCCGAGAACTCGACCCGCACGCCGCCGCGTTCGGGCAGAGCGTCCGGATACAGCGCGGTGAGCGCACGCCGGGTGAGCAGGTAGGCGGACGCCACCGTCGGGCAGGAGTGCCCCGCCAGTTTGACCGCATCTTCATAGCCATAGTCGAGCACGCCGTCCTCGGCCGCACCGAGAAACGCAGCCAGCGGGTCGCGCACGCGAACACGCGGCGCCTGCGCGAAAAAGTCTGGAAAGCGCATCTAAGCCTCCAAGAAAGGGGATTGATCAACGGCGCGCCGTTGCTGCCGACGCGATTGACTGCATATATAAGATTCATTTTATTTGACTCTTTTAAAGAGTCAATCTAAATTCATCTTATGCAGCACTGCAATGGCATGCTGCCCTGCCGTTTCACACTCAGGAGACGAAAATGAACACGCACATCGTCAAATGGAAGACCGAGCATGACAACTTCATCCGCCTGCTCGATGTCATCGATACGCAGATCGCGCGCTTTCACGACGGCATGCGTCCCGACTACGAACTGATGCTCGACGTCATGCACTACATGACGCACTACCCCGACCGCTACCACCATCCGCGCGAAGACGGCGCATACGCCGCCGTGCTCGACTACGCGCCGCAGTTACGCGACACCGCCGCGCAACTCGCCGAGCAACATATCCGCATCGCCCGCTGCGGCGAACAGCTGGTGGAAGATCTCGGCGCAATCATCGACGGCGCGGTGATGCCGCGCGCCAAAGTGGAAGCCGATGCGGCCGCTTACACCGGCCTGATGCGCGAGCACATGCAGCAGGAGCAGGCGCAGATCTATCCCGCGGTCGAGCAGCACCTCACGCCCGCCGACTGGCTGCTCATCGACGCGCGCATCTATTTCGTCGACGACCCGATCTTCGGCGAACGGGTCGAAGCGCGCTACCGCAACCTGCATCGGGAAATAGCGGCGCAGGTGGGATGCGGCTGCACCGTCACGGGATAAGCCCGCGATTCACGCGCCGCGCAGGCGTAGCCGCACCGCCCAGCGGCGCAGTGTGTCGCCATCCACCAAGCCGGTGGCCAGCGCGGTGCCGGCCAGAATCACGCCGGCGCCGAGCAGCATGCGCAGGCCGAGCGGTTCGTCGAGAAGGAGCACGCCCCAGCCCATGCCGAAGGCCGGAATGAGAAAGGTGACGGCGATAGCGCGCGCCGGGCCGATGTTGGCGATGAGGCGGAAATAGAGAATGTAGGCCAGCGACGTGCAGGCCACGGCGAGCACCGCGGCCGCACCCCAGGCAGAGGCGCTGATCGCACCCGCCGGCCACAGCCACACCGCCAGCGGCGCCAGCGCCAGCGCGGCCGCCAACTGCCCGCCGGTGGTGATCGCGAGCGAGGACACGCCGGTGAGGTAGCGCTTGGTGTAGTTGGCCGAGATGCCGTAGGAAAGCGTCGCCAGCAGGCCGGCGACCACCGCCAGCGCAATGTGCTCGCCATGAAAACCGGCCTTGCCGGAAACCAGCACGCCGACCCCGGCAAAGCCGATCGCCAGTCCCGCGGCGCGCCAGCGGGTGAGCCGCTCGCCGAACCACACCCACGCCACCATCGCCGCCCACAGGGGCGCGGTGGCGTTGACGATCGACGCAAAGCCGGCGGTGAGCGAGAGCAGCGCCCAAGCGATGAGCACGAAAGGCAAGGCGGAATTGAGAACGCCAACCACGGCGAGCGGCCAGGCATGCACCACCATCTCGCGCCACCGCCCGCGCCACACGATGATCGGCAACAGGAACAGCGCCGCCAGCGCGACGCGCA
>CBDULG010000265.1:0-4522 GCA_965367985.1 uncultured Rhodocyclaceae bacterium | reverse complement strand
TTGCACGGCCTCGCCGCGGGCACGCTTGAAGATGCCGGTGCCGCCGGTGACGGCACGCTTGCCCGGCACGCCGATGTCGGCGATCTCGTAGCCGTCGGTAACCAGGTTGGTTTCTCCAGATTGCTTCACCACATTCGGATCGAATCCGGGCTTGTCGTAAAAATCGTAAAGCTGCGTGGTGATCACCCACGGCCCGGTCTGGGTGTTGACGCCGTCGCCGATAAAATAACCGCGGCAAACCCATTCGCCGATGACGAGGTCAGGGAATTCCGGGCTGCCGTCCGGCAGAATTCCGTTGCCGGGGCCGCTCGCGCTGCTCCCGGTGAGCGTGCCATACGGATAAATGTAGCCCTGCGTGATGAAGGCGTTGCCGTAGGCCGGCAAGCCGTTGTCGAAGACCGGTGCTTCGTCGAAAACGAACTTTGGTGCGCTTTCGGCGACATCGAATTTGAGATGCGCCCGATTGAGCCGCAAGTTGTCGGCTTGGGCCACGCTTGCGAACAGCGTCAAAAAGGCAAGTGCAAGTGAAAGGCAGATGTTGCGCTTCATTTTGGACCTCCTTCAGTTCGTTGGTTTGTGGGATCACGGGCCGCGTTATGCTGCGGGGTTTTGTCGCGATCCCAAGTGAATATAGCCCACGACAATCGCTTTTCAACCGGAATTTCGATGCCGCGTGTAACACGGGCAAAGGAATGGGTGAACGATTACTCCCCCGCGGCATACGAGACCGAACGCATCGTGGCGAACTACGCTCCGCTTTGGTGGCGTTCGAACCAGTCGGCCCATTGCGCGGCGGGCATCGGTCGTCCGATCAGGTAGCCCTGACCTTCATCGCAGCCCAGGCTCAGCAGCACGGAATGCTGCTCGGGCGTTTCGATCCCCTCGGCGATCGTGGTCAGCCGCAGATTCTTGGCCAGGCCAATGATCGACGCGACGATCGCCTCATCGTCCGGGCTGTCGAACATGTTGCGCACGAAAGACTGGTCGATTTTCAAGCTATTGACCGGGAAGCGCTTGAGGTATGACAGGCTGGAGTAACCGGTGCCGAAATCGTCGATCGACAGCCGCACACCAAGCTTGCGCAATGCTTTAACCACCTCCAGCGTCGATTCCACGTCCTGAATCAGGATCGATTCGGTCAGTTCCAGTTCGAGACTGGCGGGGGACAGACCGGTGCGCTTCAGCGCGGTTGAAACCATTTCGACAAGATCGCCACGGCGGAACTGAACGGCCGACAAATTGACCGCGATCGAAAAATCCCGGCCCATGCTCTTTTGCCATGCCGCTGCCTGATTGCAGGCTTCTTCGAGCACCCACGCACCAATCGAAACGATCACACCACTACTCTCTGCGATCGGGATGAAGCGCGACGGCGCAACGGCGCCCAGGTCAGGATGACGCCAGCGCAACAGGGCCTCGGCCCCGATCACGCGCTGCGACTCGAGGTCGACCTGTGGCTGATAGTCGAGGCTCAGTTGGTGACGTTCGAGCGCGAAGCGCAGACCCGTACGAATCTGCTCGTATTCAATCGCGTCAAGGTTCATCTTCTCCGCAAAGAAGTGGGAGATGTTCCGGCCCGAGCGCTTGGCGGAATACATGGCCGTATCGGCCTTGCGCAACAAGGTGTCGAAATCACTGCCTTCTTCGGGGAACACGGCGATGCCGATCGATGCGGTGACCGACAACTCCGCGCCGTCGACATAGAAGGGTGCCTCCAGATGATCGAAGATCTTGTCGATCGCCGCCATCACCGCCGGCGCCGGCTCGTTGCCCGCGATGTCCGCAATGATGATCAGGAACTCGTCTCCCCCCAGCCTGCCGACAGAATCACCAGCGCGCAAGCTCGCTTTGAGGCGCCGGGTCACCTGGATCAGCAATTCGTCGCCAATGTTGTGGCCGAGGGTGTCGTTGATTTCCTTGAAATGGTCCAGATCGAGAAAAAGCAGCGCCAGCCCGTTGCCCGTCCGTCTTGCTTCGGTAATTGCAAGCGTCACGCGATCCGCGATCAGCGCCCGATTGGGTAGGCTCGTGAGCGCGTCATGGTAGGCGAGAAACTCAATGCGCGCCTCGTCGATCTTGCGCTGGGTGATGTCCTCGACGACGGAGACGAAATAATCCGGCTGGCCCGCATCGTCACGCACCAACGCGACTGTGAGCAAACCCCAGACGATATCGCCGTCCCTGCGCCGGTAACGTTTTTCAATCGAGTAGTCCGCAATCTCGCCGGATAGCAAACGCTCCATCTGGCCGAGCGAGGCCGGCCGATCGTCGGGGTGCGTGATGTCCTTGAAACTCAGCTGCGTCAGTTCTGCTTCCGAATAACCAAGCATTGCGCACAAGTTCTCGTTCACCCGCAGCCAGCGACCGTCGAGGTCGACCAGCGCCATGCCGACGGCCGCATGTGTGAAAGTCTGGCTGAAGCGCTGCTCGCTCGCCCGGGCGTTGGCATCGGCCTGGCGCCGCTGTTCGACTTCAGTCGCCAGGCGCCGGTTGCTGCGAAAGATCAACAGCAGGTAGCTGACGACTGCCACGGACACCGCGACTGCGGACCAGAACACGACTTGCTCGCGCGGCACCCCACCGCGCGCCGCGTCGTACAGGCTGCTGTGCCGAATTGCCATCGTCTCCTCGGCGCCGGTCGCGGCAAGCGCATGATTGACAATCTCGACCAGTTCGGGCCAGTCGGAGCGGATCGCCAGGCGCAACGGGGTGGACTCGCCGGCGATGACATGCGTCATCCGAATATCCTCAAAACCGCCGGTGCGGATCAGATAGGCGCCCGAATCGGCATCAAGCACGCCCGCATCGGCTTCGCCATTATTCACGGCCTGCAAGACCGCGCGCGGCGTCGTCATCGGTACCGACGCGATTGCGTCGTAGCGTCTGAGTACGGACGACGCCGTACCCGAAACGGTCAGCGCGACGCGCTTTCCCGCCAGGTCCGCCACGCCGTCCACGGGCACCGCACTTCGCCGCGAAAACACCGCGAGCGCCGCGCTCTGAATAGGTTCGCTGAGCAAATGGCCGTTCTTGTGGGAATCGCCATCGATCTGAACGCTCACCATATCGACCGATCTGTCACGCAACATGGCCAGTAACTGCGCGCGATCCCTGACGCGCACGACTTCGAACTTCAAGCCGGTCTTGCGACTCAGAAGGTCGAGGTATGCAGGCACGATGCCTGCCGGTCGGCCGGCGAAATTGACGAACTCGGTTGGCGCATCGTCCTCGACAAGGCCGACGTGAATGTGAGGATGACCCGCCATCCAGCTTCGTTCACCCAGCCCCAGGCGGGCCTTGCCGGCCACATCCTCGAAAATGGACGACGGCACCCACCGGCGCCGAATCTCTGCCTTTTCAAGCTCGGGAATCGCGGCCAGCGCCTTGTCGAGGATGTCCGCCAGCAGCGCCCAATCCTTTCTCACGCCGAAGTTCTGCCCCTGCTCGATGTCGAAGAGCGCGGCAACGCGGAGGTTCGAGATGCCGCTTGCGTTGGCGACCGCGTAATTGACGCCGATTGCGCCGACATAGGCATCGGCTTGTCCGGTGGCGACCGCGATCAGCCCCTCCAAGGGATTGCGCACCAGCAGCGACTTGATTTCAGGAAAATCGTCCAGCACTGCCTTCGTGGACGCGTAGCCATTGACCAATGCCACGCTTCGGTCCTTGAGGCCGTCCCGCGAGCGCAGCGGGTCGTCATCGCGCGTCATGATGACCAGCGGGGTTTTCAGATAAGTCGAACTGAACGCAAGATAGGCTTCGCGTTCGGCAGTGCGTGTCGCAGTCGCGATCACGTCGATTTCACGCCGCTTGGCCGCCGCGATGATGTCCGGCCACGCGCGCTGCGGCCCGATGATGAATTCAACGCCCAGGCGCTTGCCGATCGCGTTTACGAAGTCGGCGGCCATGCCGACAAACTGGCCATTGCGGTCGATCATCGAATACGGGGCGAAATCCGGATCGACGCCGAGCACGATACGTGGGTGGGCGCGCAGCCACTCGCGCTCCTCTCGCGTCAGGTCCGGCTCGCCCACCGGCGCAGATGGGATGTCAGCGCGGACCAGACTGGCGGCCGAACTCAGCAAGAGGCAGAGGAACAGCACCAGGCCGTACGATCTGGGCGCAGCCCATGCGGGTGCAAACTGAAAAACGGACAGCATTCGGCGCACGTTTGAATTGTCCCTTGCCACCAGCAGGCCTTGTGCGCAATGCGCGAAGACCCCAATTCTGCGGTATGCAGAAAGCAAATTCTAGCAGAGCGCAACGGTCGAAGCTGTAACCCGTATCGGGCTAACTATCGCTCCGTTTCGGTTCCGTTCGTCTTACTGACAGATTGACTCGACGTGTCGGCCTCAGAGGAAGCGAATACCGCAGCGACGACCGGGCAGCGTCGGCGGCGCGCGTCGCTGCGGCCACCGTGCCACGCCGTTCCCTCACCCCCGGCCCCTCTCCCGGCGGGAGAGGGGCGCACGATTGGCGACTCCCATTCGTGGAATGCCGCGGTCGATCGACGGGTTAACCC
>CBDULG010000264.1:0-4563 GCA_965367985.1 uncultured Rhodocyclaceae bacterium | reverse complement strand
ACGTTTAAGCAGTTCGCCGTTCTGCGCCTTGTCGACCATCGGGATGAGCCGGTAACCGACTTCGAGGCCGAGCACGTCGACCGGCGTGACATCCGACCAGCTCGCTTCCTGCGACTGCTCGGTGGCCTGCGCGATCGCCTCGGGCGCTGGCATGTCTTCGGCGCCTTCGTCCTCGCGCGCACCCACCGGATTTTTCTGCCGCCACCAGGCCAAAGCACCGAGCAGGCTGGCGAGCAGGATGAAGACCAGATTGGGCATGCCGGGAATGAGGCCGAGAATGCCGATGATCGCCGCGGTCAGCGTCAGCACCGTGGGGTTGGCGAACACCTGACGCAGCACCACGCCGCTGATCTCGCCTTCGTCGCCGACGCGCGACACCACCAGGCCGGCAGCGACCGAGATGATGAGCGCCGGAATCTGCGCCACGAGGCCGTCGCCGATGGTCAACAGGGTGTATTGCTCGGCCGCCTGGCCGAGCGCCATATCGTGCTGCATGACGCCCACCACCAGACCGCCGGCGACGTTGATCAGCAGGATCAGGATGCCGGCGACGGCATCGCCGCGGACGAATTTCGAGGCACCGTCCATGGCGCCATAGAAATCCGATTCCGACGAAATCTCGGCGCGGCGCTGCTTGGCTTCCTTGTCGTTGATCAGGCCCGCATTGAGATCGGCGTCGATCGCCATCTGCTTGCCCGGCATGGCGTCGAGGGTGAAGCGCGCGCTGACCTCGGCGATGCGCCCGGCGCCCTTGGTGATCACCACGAAGTTGATCACCGTGAGGATCGTGAACACCACCAGACCGACGGCGGTATTTCCGCCCACGAGGAAGTGGCCGAAGGCCTCGATCACCTTGCCCGCCGCATCCGGCCCGGTGTGCCCTTCGAGCAGCACGATCCGCGTCGACGCGACGTTGAGGCTCAGGCGCAACAGCGTGGTGACCAGCAACACCGTGGGGAAAACCGAGAAGTCGAGCGGCCGGTTGGTGTACATGGCGACCAGCATCACCATGATCGACAGCGCGATATTGAAGGTAAAGAACAGATCGAGTGCGAACGCCGGCAACGGCAGCACCATCATCGCCAGAATCATGATGATGAGCAGCGGCGCCGAAAGCTGTCGCAAGACGGTGGGCGAGTAAAGAGAGCGCAGGGTTAAGGCGTTGGCCATGGTATTCGTTTCGGTTTGCTAGTCGCTGTTACGCGGCGGCCGGGCCGGGGTCGAGGTCATCCGGCACCGGCAGCGCGGCCGGTTCGCTGGGGGGCTGACCGCCGTGGGTCAGCCAGTGGTTGAGTTGGTACACATAGGCCATCACTTCAGCGACCGCGGTGTACAGGGCCGCGGGCACGGCATGTTCGATTTCGCAGTGCGCGAACAGCGCGCGCGCCAGCGGCGGCGCCTCGAGCAGCGGCACATCGTGCGCCTGGGCCAGCTCGCGAATCTTCTGCGCCACATGGTCGGCCCCTTTGGCGACCACCACCGGCGCGCCCATGCGATCGGCGTCGTAGCGCAGGGCGACGGCAAAATGCGTCGGGTTGGTGACTACCACGTCGGCCTTGGGCACTTCAGACATCATGCGGCGGCGGGCCATCTCGCGCTGCGCGCTGCGCACCCGCGCCTTGAGCTGCGGATCGCCCTCGGTCTCTTTCTGCTCCTGCTTGATCTGCTCCTTGGTCATCTTCAGCTTGCTGTGGTACTGCCAGAGCTGAAACGGCACGTCGAGCAGCGCGAGCAGCGCGAGGCTCGCGGACACCAGCAGGGCCGATAGCAGGATGGTCTGCGCGAAATCGGGCAGACTGGCGCCGAGCGGCTGGGTCATCAGCGAGAGCAGATGATCCTTCTCACGCCAGATCGACCAGGCGCCGACGCCTGCAACGAGCAGGGCCTTGAGCAGCGCCTTGACCAGTTCGGCCAGCCCGTGCACCGAGAACATGCGCTCGAGCCCCTTGAGCGGATTGAGCCGGTCGGCCTTGAAGCCCAGTGCCTTGGGCGCAAACACCAGCCCGCCCATGAGGATCGGCGCACCGACCGCGGCCACCATGAGCACGGCAAAAAGCGGTGCCACGGTAAGCACCGCATCGGTAAGCACCGACTGAACCTCCATCAACATGCGCTGCGTGTCGAAGGCGAGCGCACGATCGAAGCTCAGGCCGCTGCGGGTAATCGCCACCACCCGCCCGGCGAACCACTGGCCGATCACCCACAGCCCGGCAACGCCGACCATCATCACCAGAAAGGTCGACAGCTCGCGCGACTGCGGAACCTGCCCTTCTTCGCGGGCCTGTTCGAGTCGTCGGGGTGTGGGTTCTTCCGTCCGTTCGAGATCGCTCTCTTCGGCCACCGGGCGCTCCAGTCATGCGGCACATGCCGTCCACACGGAACGGCGCTGGCGAGCATTATCGAACGCGCCCGGTTCATCGACCGGACCGATAAAACCGGGAAAAAGCAGTTAATTCAAGACGGACGGGCGATCGAGGCTGCCTTTGGGTGAAACGCAGCAGGCGGGTTTTAACCCGCTATCTCCCACACGCGCACCGATGGCCGGATAAATCCGCCCCTGCGGCTTATGGCGCTGGTCCGATGCTTGAACGGCTATTCAACGCGCTGCGGGTAGCCGCTCGAGACCTTTGATGCGATCACCCGCGCCAAAGCCCTTGTCGCTGAACCACCCTGCGTTCATCTCCAGCGCGTAGCGCGCCGGTCGCGTCGCGCAATGGCTGTCATCGCTTTGCGGGGTCATTTGCGCAATGTTGATGATCGCGCCATCGTCGTCGAGAAACGCCACCGAAAGCGGGATCAACGTGTTGCGCATCCACATGCAATGGGTCGCCTTCTGCTCATAGACGAAGACCATGCCCGCGTTGGCCGGCATCGTTTCGCGCCCCATCAGCCCGCGCGCGCGCGAATCGTAGGAGGCGGCCACTTCGGCCGAAATGCGGTACATGCCGATCGACAGTTCGGCCGGCGGCGTTTGCGCGCCGACTACGGCCGCCATCAGCAGCCCGAAACACCCCACCACGCCGGCAAGACCGGATTTCAACATGCTCCGCTTTTTCACCATGAGGCCCACACGCTGGAAATTGCAGCCAACCATGCATGAAACGCCGGCGCTTTTCAATCGTGCACGCTGCCGTGCTCGCGCGGCACGGGTGCTGTCGGGTCGAGTCCGTATGCGCACCGCGACACGCCTTCGGCCGCCGGGTGATCGTCGAACGACTGCGTTGGGCGGATTCCGCTGCCTCAGCGACAATCCGGCGGTCGGGGCGATCGCATCTGCCTGACTGATTTCCAGAGGGGAAGCGCCACACCGTCGTGAAAGATCTTGACGAGTGGATAAAGCCATTGAAGGGCGACCGGCAGGTGCACGAGACCGATATGGACCGAGCGCGGGGTGGTCAGCGTGCGCCACACGTAGCGAAGCCGGTCGCTGCGGCGTTCGCGGATCGCCCGGTAGTAAGGGTTCAAGCGATACGGATCGGGCGGTCGCGCCGTGCCGTCCAGCGCTTGCCAGCACGTGTCGGCAAGGGCGAGTGCCCGGGCATCGCGCGCGATCCAGGTGTGCAGATGCGCGGGTACCGTGGCCGGCGCAAAGCGCCGCGCAAGCGCCAGAGCCACGCGCAGCATGCGGGCAACGCCACGGGCCTCGGCGTCGCGCTGCAGTGCAGGCCAATCGATATCCGGGACGCTCGCCACATACCAGACCAGGTCCACCAATTGCTTGAGCACCGGCCACCGCTCCTTGCCGCCATGAATGCAGAGCATCAGCACGGTGTCTTCAGGCGCTAACTCCAGAACTTCGCGATACTGCAGCCGACCCCGCCGCAACCTGCCCCACATACGCTCGTAATCGAGATCGATGGCCAGCGTACTGGGCAGCAGCCACCAGTGGGGTTCGACGCTCACCCGTCCATCGGCGCTGAACAGGATGTACTGACCTGCGTAGGCCTGCATGGCGACGCGCTGCCGCGCCGAAAGTCCGTGCTGATGGGTGTAGCCCCGGTCGGTGAGGATCTTGAGCATTCGATCCAGGTCGCGGGGTTGGACGAGCAGGTCGAGGTCGTGAAACTCGCGACCATACGGATCCCCGTAGGCGCGCTGGCCCAACAGCGGGCCCTTGAATGGCACCACCGCGACACCTTCGCGCTCGCACAGATCGAGCAAGGCGTGGAGTTCGGTCGTCAGGACGGTGGCGGATTCGCGCCCCCGCTGCAGACGATCCTGAAGCGCGTCGAGGAGCTCGGATGGCAGGGATGCCGCATGCTCGCGCAACAGCGTGCGGCAAAACAGCGGCAGGAGTTCGTGTTCGATGGCGCGCCCGACGAGCGGCGTCCAATCGTCAAGTTGGTCGATGAGTTGCGCCGCTTGCCGCGCCGAATGATCGGGGCCGGGGGGCTGACAAAGCTGGCAAAGAAGCGTGAATTCGGGCGTCAAACGGACCCGGGAGGGTATAGAGGGAACGGTGATGGGCGCAGCGCGACGGCTGCAAGGGTGAGCGGCGTCAGTCCGTCACCAGAGAATGGGTGACGCCTGACACCGCTGGCGACTAAGTGCCGATCACGGAGG
>CBDULG010000263.1:0-4629 GCA_965367985.1 uncultured Rhodocyclaceae bacterium | reverse complement strand
TCGCGCCTGAACCAACTCAAGAATCAGGGCGACCCAGGCCCTGGCGCCACGATGCTGATGCGCCAGACCATCGAAGGCAATGGCTCGGAGCTGGCCGACGTGCTGCGCTTTGTCGACGAACAGATGCTTGCCGGCGTCCCCGACGAACAACGCAAGGCCTTGCGCCCGCTGCTCGTGCGCCCCTTGCTGCAAACGTACACCGCGGTCATTCAGCCGGCGGAGCGTGAACTCAACAAGACCTGGTTGGCGCAAGTGGTCGATCCGTTCAACCGCAAGCTGGCGATCAAGTATCCGTTTGCCGCCGAGGCCTCGATCGAGGCCGCGCCGGCAGAGATCGCACAGATGTTCGGCCCGCAAGGCGCCATTGCGAACTATGTGGAAAGCACGATGGGGCCGCTCGTGGTGCGTCGCGGCGGAACCATCGTGCCGCGCACCTGGGGTGATCTTGGGATCCGCATCCAGCCGCCATTCGTGGCCGGCTTTGCACAATGGGTGGCGCCGCTCGAGGGTGGCGCTGCCGGCGGCGGTGAGGCAGCCGCGCCGCAAACCGTATTCCAGCTCATGCCGCATCCGGCGCCCGGCACAACCGAATTTGTCATCGAGATCGACGGTCAGAAGCTGCGCTACCGCAACACCGCGGCACAGTGGGCGAACTTTGTCTGGCCGAATGCTGGCCCCGCACCGGGTGCAAACATCACGGCAACACGCTTCGACGGCAGCCGTGTCGAAATCGTCGCACTCCCCGGTCGCTACGGACTGGAAAAGCTGATCAATTCGGCGGAGCGCCTGCGCAAGCCGGACGGTAGCTTCCAGCTCGCGTGGAGCAAGGATGGCGTGACTGTCAAGGTCGATTTACGGGTGATCAGCAGCGCGCAAGCACAGGCGGCGAGCGCTGAAACGCCGCGCAAAAGGCTTAACGAAGTGCGCCTGCCGCAAAGCGTGGTGGGCGAGAGCGCGCCGCCCGTCACGGCGACGGCGGCCCTGGCGGAGCGTGGTAGATGACCGGCACGTCTGTGGCGTCGGCCACCTATTTCGGAAAGGTGCCGTCGCGCGGCGATTTCATTAAGGGCAGTGGTCAGGCGCAACTGGTCGGCATGCTCGACCGATGGCTGTCGCAGTCGATGGAGTTGCTGGCCACCGACCCGCGCTGGAAGACCACCTACGATAACGCCACACCGCTGCATTTCGCCTTTGTCGGCGCACGCAGCCGACTGTCGATCGTCGGCCATCTGCATCCCAGCCACGATGCGTCGAACCGGCGATTCCCCTTTCTTGCAGCAACCGCGATCGACCGCGACGACGACGCCCTGTTTCACTCTGGTCCGGTGTATTTCTCGCGATTGTGGCATCACTTCCGACGCATCGTCGAACAGACATGTGCGTCCGACGATCCCGCCGCTGTATTGATTGCGCTGGGCGACATCGACTGCAACGACGAGGTGAGCGCGACCGGTCGAAGCGACGCGCTCAACGCGTTTCTTCGTGCTCACACGCTGGCCCGGTTCGAAGCCATGTTGGAGACCGATACGCGCCAGGTCGACATGCGCCGCATTCTGCTTGCGCTCGGACTGTTGTTGCGTCCGCTGCTCGGCACCGGCACAGGCGCCATTGAAAAGGGGCTGAGCTTACCGCTTGCGGCCGATCCCTTGCATCGCGACCTGAGCGCTGCGCTGTGGATGTCGCTGGTGGCGCGCTTCCTCATGCGATCCGCTGCGGAATTGCAGATGCTGGTGGTCGCCAATGGTGCTCAACCGCGACTGATTTTGGGCTTCAACGGCGCCTCGGCGAAGACCTTGCTCAGTGGCCTCGCGCCCGACACCAGCGCACAGACCAACATCGTGCTCGACGACCCCGAATGGGTGGACACGCACCCCGCGCTCACGCAGGACTACGGCGTCGCCAAGCTGTCGAGTTACCTGACCCGCGCGGATATTTCGCTGCCGACCGCCATCGCCACTTTCAAAGAAGTTTTTCTCGGAGAATGAAGATGCGTCATCTCGCCCCGCGCGCGGTCCTCGCCGGCCTGTTTGCCATCAGTTTTTCGGCACTTTCTGTCGCAGCGACCGATGCGCAGGACAGCGACAAAGTCGTCATCTCCGGCAGCGTGCCCGATGAGGCGGCACGCGCCGCGATCGTCAGCCGGCTGCGCGACCTCTACGGCGATGGACGCGTCGTCGAACAACTCGAAGTCGGTGGGGTCGTGCCGCCGCCGAACTGGATCACACACATTTCCAAGGCGCTCGGACCGAGCTTGAAAAACGTCCGCAAGGGCGAACTGCAGATTCGCGGCAAGCAAATTACGCTCAAGGGCGAGGTCGCCAACGAAGCGATTCGCCAGCAAGTCGCCAGCGAGATCGCCACGGCGCTCAACCCGACCTACACCATCGACAACGCACTGATCGTCAAGCCGCGCGCGCAGGATATTCTCGACAACACGCTGGCCGATCGCACAATCGAGTTCGTCAGCGGTTCATCCCAACTCTCTGACATGGGGATCCGCGTACTCGACGAGATGGCCGCCGCGATTGGCAGGCTCGACAATCCGGAAGTGCAAGTCATCGGACATACCGATGACAGCGGCGACCGCATGTCGAACATTGCCCTCAGCCTGCAGCGCGCAACCGCAGTGCGCGACTATCTTGCCGCCAAGGGTATCGACGCGCAGCGCATCACCGCGCTTGGCGCCGGCCCGGACAAGCCCGTCGCCTCCAACCAAACTGCTGACGGCCAGGCGCGCAATCGGCGCATCGAATTTCGCATCTTGAAGTAACGCGGTGTTTGCCGGCACCTGACTGGCGGCGGAAGAATTGCCCTGAAAATTCCGTCGCGCGCCACGCAAGCTGTCGTCGCCCGCGCGGCGACTGCTCGCCGCATCGGCACGCTGTGAAAATGAGAAAAACGCTGCTCTGAGGGCGCCGTTGGCCAGCGGGTTTTGCTGTTCGCGGTGATAGAATGCACGTTTCGAACGAAACGGCGCCTACGCAGATGGAATCGATCGAGCAGCTCAGGGTTGAGATTCAGCGCAGCGTCGCCGCCGCACTGACCGAAGATGTCGGCACCGGCGATCTAACCGCCCGGTTGATTCCGGATTCCGCCCAGGCGCGCGGCCGTGTCATCACGCGCGAGGACGCCGTGCTGTGCGGCACCGCATGGTTTAACGCCGCGTTCGAAACACTCGATCCGACCGCCACGATTCTCTGGCACGCCGCCGATGGCGACCGCATCGAGGCAGGGCAGGCACTGTGCGATGTGATGGCCGGCGCACGTGCCCTGCTCACCGCCGAGCGCACCGGGCTCAATTTCCTGCAACTGCTCTCGGGCACGGCGACGCTCACCCGCCGCTATGTCGATGCCATCGCCGGGACGCAGGCACGAATCGTTGATACGCGAAAAACGCTGCCCGGCTTGCGCCTGGCGCAAAAATACGCGGTCACGACGGGCGGTGGCACCAATCATCGGGTCGGCCTCTACGATGGCATTTTGATCAAGGAGAACCACATCATCGCCACTGGCGGTGTAGTGCAGGTGCTGGCCGAAGCACAACGAATCGCGCCGTCGAACGTGTTCATTGAAATTGAAGTCGAAACGCTCGATCAACTCAGGAGCGCGCTCGACGCGGGTGCGAAAATGGTGTTGCTCGACAATATGACACTTGAAGAAATGCGCGAGGCAGTCAGCCTTAACGACGGCCGCGCCGAACTCGAAGCGTCGGGGGGTGTCAGCCTCGACGGCGTCCGGGCGATTGCAGAAACCGGCGTCGATCGTATATCGATCGGTGCCTTGACAAAGGATGTACGCGCTATCGATTTGTCGTTACGTCACATAGAAGATTGATAAATAAGAAATATCCTAGAGGTCAGGAGTCGCAAATGCTGTTTTTGGTTTACTACTTTTTTGCGATCGCCGTGCTGGTGTTGCATTTCACCGGGTTTCTCGCGCGGCGCAATCTCGAATGGCTGCTGTATGTCGTCGCCATCACGGTGTTTCCGGCCGTGTTGTATCTGTAGGCTGGTGGCATTCGGCATGAAAAGCACCTCACGGGGTGCTTTTTTTGCGTCCGCGTCGATCGCCGTGACCGGTTCCCTGAGAAGCGCGAGGGAAATTGACGCCAAACATCGCCGATTAGGCGCTCCCGATACACGGAGCGCGCTGCCGAATCGGCATCACCTGGCCGAAAATATCTGCTATGTAAGAACCGCGTTCTTCTCCTACGCTGCATGCGTAATGTGGAAGAAGGCCGCAATCGGCGACTGCAAGCGACATTACCCTGACATGCGTCATCGACCGAGACACACCAGGGTTTATGCTGCTCATGCCAGCGTTCTTGACGTGAAACGCCGCGCGACGACAAGACATAATCGATGGCTGTTGAAGAACGGAGGAGGATGAAAGCATGCATTACCCAATATTTTCCAAGAACGACGTAAACGGTTTTTGGGCGCTGTTTGCCGACACGCTGGCCAACCTGCTGATCATCTCCGGTGTGTGCCGCTTCGTGTTCAATATGCCCGACGAAATTGTTTTCGGCCGCATCCTTCCCGGCGCCGCCATATCGATCATCATCGGCATCGGCGTGTATGTGTATCTTGCGCAACGGCTGGCGCGCCGCGAGAAACGGAACGACGTTAC
>CBDULG010000262.1:0-4681 GCA_965367985.1 uncultured Rhodocyclaceae bacterium | reverse complement strand
GAGTCCGTCTTGGGCATGCCGGTGATGCCGCACCATTCGGGGTGACTTCTTGCGCGCTCGAGGGCTTCGGGAAGCGGGTCTTCACGCCAGCGCCTGACGGCCTCGGTGTTCAACTCGATGGGCGTCAAAGCGGCGTGCCCCCGGCCGGTGAGTGCGCGCAGGAGCGCCTGCTGGCGCGCCGCCAGTGCGCGCAGGATGGCGTCGTCGACGCTCAACTCGCGCACCCCGGTGAGCTTGCCCAACAGACGGTCGCCGAAGCGGCTCAGGCTGTTCCAGGTGCCACCGATCACGGCGCCAAGCGCGGCCGCGGCACCCAGCGTGAGGCCGCCGGTGAGCAGGTCGATGCTGACGCCGGCGGCGGCGCCTGCTGCCGCACCCTTGCTGGCCGAGATGCCCATCGCGCGCAGCGTCTCGCCACTGAACAGATCATCCTCCCAGCGGCCTTCGAGCAGCGGCAACTGATCGCCGGTCACGTCGTTGCGTTCGAACCCGTAGACCTCGAGCAGTGCGTCGACACAGCGTTGCTCGCGCTGGCGGACCTCGCCGTGCAGTTGCTCGACGGCGGATTCGAGTGATGCAGTGTCGGCATCCACGGCGCGCCGCGCCGCAGCGACATCGACAAGCATCTCGGCGATCAAGCGCGCGGCCGCCAGCTGTCGCTCGGCAGCGTCGCGCTCGCGCGCGTCGATGAGGCGTTCGAGCGCGTCGCGGCGACTCGGCAGCAAAGTCGCCAAGGCCTCGTAAAGACGGCGTTCGCCGCCCTGGTCGGGGGCGACGGTGTCGAAGCGGATCTGTGCATGCAAACCGACACGCGCCAGCATTTCGGCCCAGGCGGTCTCCTGCGTGTCGGACTGGTTGACGAAATTCAGGACGGGCAGAAGCGGACGCGCGCAGGCGGCAAGCAGCGTGAGTTCGTCACGGTGTTTGGGCAGCACCGGATCGCGCACATCGACGACGTAGAACGCCGCGTCGCTGTCCTGCAACTGGCGCAACACCTTGGCCTCCTGCTCGAAGCGGCCGACCGCTTCCGGACTCTTGAGGAAGCGCGCGATGCGGTCAGGTCCGTCGATGCGTTCGGTGGGCGGCGCGAGCACGTCGAGGTAGTCGAGCAGGGCAATGGCGTCCTCCATGCCCGGCGTATCGAACAGATTGGCGACGGTGTCGCCGTTGGCCAGCAGGCGCGCACCCTCGACATGTCGGGTCGTACTCGGCCGGCTCGAAACTTCGCCAAATCGCGTATCGCGCAGCAGCGTGCGCAGCAGAGAGGTCTTGCCGGTGTTGGTGTGGCCGACGACGGCAATGCGCAGCGGCTCAGTCATCGGCGTTCTCTTTCAGCCAGCCGAGGGCATCCGGAGCCGTGGCGAAAAGTGCCGCGGGCGCGATGCCCAGCGCGAGCAGCGCGTCGCGCCAGTGCTGGCGGCGCTCGGCGTCGCCGCGGTCAGTAAAAAACCAGATGCCGCATGAGTGCGCGTAACGACTCAGTTCGGCAATTGCGGCAAGGCTGCCGCGATCGGGAGAAAGCCGCGGGTCGATAGCGATCAGCAGGCGCTCGACCGGATGCGCGGCGAGCCGGTCGAGCGTCGCACGGCGGTCCGCTCGGCTGTCGGGGCGTCCGCCGTCGCGCTTGGGCGGCAACCCGGCAGGCGGCCAGACGAGATCGCTGCCCAATTCAAGCGCCAGCGCGAGGCGGCCGTCATCCGGGACGGCGACGCCACGGTCGGCGTGAAACTGCGGCAAGTGCGCCGGCGCCGCATCGCTCACGCCAGTCGATTCGGCTTCCGGCATGAGACGTCGCTTGAGCCGCGCGTAGGCGGGCTGTGTGAGATCGAGGCGGTGACGGCGTCGGGCACGCCGCCACAACCAGTTGCAACCCAGCCACAGCAGCGCGCGCGGCACAACGCCGTACAGCACCAGCGCGCTGATCAGCCACGCCGACCACACATGCCGGTCGGCGTCGACGGCGTCCGGTCCGGCAGCGCGCAGCACCATTTGCGCATCGGGCATGGTCAGACCGAATTGACGCGGCAACCATGCCAAGACTTCGGCAAGGCGTGTGATGACCTCGGCCGGCAGGATCGTCGTTTCCCAGATGAAACCGTAGCGTCGAGTGGACAGCATGACCAGCAAGGTGACCAGCGCACTGGCTAGGGTAAGCAGCCATACACCGTGGCTGATGCGCCCGAGCCAGACGAACAGCGCGCCGGCTTGCCGCGTGATCTCAAGCCGCGCCTGGAGTAGCCAGGCCTCTCCGTGACGTCGTCCCGCCGCCGCGGTGGCCGACACCCAAAGCCGTCCGACGAGGCTGCCGCCGTCTTTGCGGTGAAACATGCCGGCAAGCAGCCACATCACCAGCGTGATCAGATGAACGCCCAGCAGCGTACCCAGCGCCCACACCACGTTGACAGGCCGCGAACCATCACCGAGCACCGCGGCCGCCATGCCGCTACCCGCAACGAGCGCAAACGCAGCGATGGCGAGTCCCGCCAGCGTGCCGCGCGCCGACCATCGCTGCAGCGCTTCGAGCATGCCGTCCGGGCCTTTGGAAAGCGCAATCGCCCGTTGCCGAACGCGTGCTTCGAAATCGCCGCGCACCCCGCGTGCGCTGCGCACCGCCGCAGCGTCTTCGAGCGGTCCGGCATGCGTCTCGCGCAGGCGGATGGCTTCGGCCAGCCAGCGTTCGTCGAATGCACTAAGACTGAGTTCGGTCACTTCGGTTTTCCGGCTCCGCGGTTTTTTGCGCACTAGCATACCGCGCCCGCGGTGGGCATGGGCGCGACGGTCGCGGCGGGCCGTGGGCCGCGGGTCATCTTGAACTCGGGGCCTGATCTTGTTAGACTCGCGCGCTTTCCTTCGCTCCACCGGGCACGCATGACCGGGGGGCTACCTTCGAAGTAACCATGAGGAGTGTGCATGCGCCATTACGAAGTCGTATTTATCGTCCACCCGGACCAGTCCGAACAGGTTCAGGCCATGGTCGAGCGCTATCGCTCGCTGGTCGAAACCAAGGGTGGCGTCATTCATCGTCTGGAAGACTGGGGCCGCCGCCAGCTGGCTTACCCAATCCAGAAGATCCACAAGGCGCATTACGCGCTCATGAACATCGAGTGTGACCAGGAAACGCTCGAAGAACTCGAACACGCATTCAAGTTCAACGACGCGGTCTTGCGCCACCTGACGGTACAGAAAGAAAAAGCGGTCACCGATGCGTCGCCAATGATGAAAGACGAGAAGTCCCGCTCGCTGACCGCGCGGTCGGGCGATGGTGAGGCCGAAGAAGAGTCCAAGACGGAAGCGGCTGCCGAGGAATAAGCGCGGGTGAGCAACACGCTGTGTATCGCCGGCCAATTGATCGAATTGGCGCCAATGCGATTCACTCCGGCGGGCGTACCCTTAGTCAGTTTTGTTCTTGCACACACGTCACGACAGATCGAGAACGCAGTCGAACGTGAGGTGCAATGCGAAGTGCAAGCACTGGCCCTCGGCGATGTCGCGCAGGTCATGCGCAGCGTCACACCTGGTTGGAAGATCGAAGCCACGGGCTTTGTCGCTGCGAAAAGCAGACGCAGCAAGATGCCCGTGTTGCACGTAACGAATATCAAATTTTTGCAAGGAATCGATAATGGCTTTCAAACCGAAAAAGCGCGGTGAGCGCAGCGGCCGCGGCGGCGGACTGTTCAAGCGCCGCAAGTTTTGCCGCTTTACCGCGGAAAAGATCGAGGAAATCGACTACAAGGATGTCGATCTGCTGAAGGACTTCGTGACTGAAACCGGCAAAATCATGCCGGCGCGCATCACCGGAACCAAGGCCGGCTATCAGCGCCAGTTGTCCACTGCGATCAAGCGCGCCCGTTTTCTGGCGCTACTGCCGTATACCGATCTTCATCAGTAATCGAGGAGCTTCGACATGCAAATCATTCTGCTGGAAAAAGTCGGCAACCTCGGCAATCTCGGCGATGTCGTCAAGGTTAAGGAAGGCTACGCGCGCAACTATCTGATCCCGACCGGCAAAGCCAAACGCGCAAACGAAGCCAACATGGCCGAATTTGAAGCGCGCCGCGCCGAACTTGAAAAAGCGCAGGCTGACAAGCTGGGCGAAGCGCAAAGCTTGGCAGAGAAACTCGAAGGCTTCATGGTGCAGATCACTCGCAAGGCGGGCATGGACGGACGGCTTTTTGGCTCGGTCACCAATGCCGACGTCGCCGATGCGCTGGCGGCGCAAGGCTTTGAGATCGAGCGCAGCGCTATTCGAATGCCCGACGGTCCGCTCAAGCAGGTTGGCGATTCGCAAATTGAAATCGGTTTGCACTCCGACGTAGTGACCATGGTGACAGTGTCGGTGCTCGGCGATCAGCAATAATTCGCGGTGCGCTGCGCGAGGTGACAAAGGGCTGCTTGATGCAGCCCTTTTGTTTCTTCGGCGCAGTGCAAAGGCGCATGCCCTGGCGGCATCGAGGGAGAACGATTCATGCAAGCGGATACGCAGATGGCGGCGCTAAAACTGCCGCCCCATTCCCTTGAAGCGGAACAATCACTGCTCGGCGGCTTGCTGCTAGACAACACAGCATGGGACAAGATCGCTGATCTGGTGTCGGAGATCGACTTTTATCGCGACGACCACCGTCGCGTTTTTCGTCACATCGCCCGGCTCGTCGAACTGGGCAAGCCCGCGGATGTTGTCACG
>CBDULG010000261.1:0-4721 GCA_965367985.1 uncultured Rhodocyclaceae bacterium | reverse complement strand
GGCCGACGCGCGTCGGGCTGGTCGCCATGGGCTATGCCGACGGCTACCCGCGCACCGCAGCGGACGGTACGCCGGTGGCAGTTGATGGGCAGCTCACCCGCCTCATCGGCCGTGTGTCGATGGACATGCTCACCGTTGACCTCACCGAACTGCCCGACGCCGGGCTGGGCTCGAAAGTGGAACTGTGGGGCGCGAAGATTTCCGCCAATACCATCGCACAGGCCGCCGGCACGATCGCCTATGAACTGTTCTGCAACGTCAAGCGCGTGCGCCGCACTTACACCGGCGCGACCGGCGACTGAATATGGGGCGCGTATTGGGGCGCGCCTTAATTTTCGTCAAACCGCCGTGGCGCCATTCGTCCGATACTCGTGCAGCGCGGCCAAACGGTGGCGCCGCGCGAACCGGCGTGCCGTACCGCGTAAGCATGGCATCCCGAAACCCGCGGAGGCAAAACGATGAAGACGGCAATCCATGTGGGCATTCTGCTGATTCTTTCTGCCGTGTTTTCACTCGGCCACGTCGCCGGCAACGTATCGTGCGACGCCGCCCTTGCCGGCTCGCTCAGTGCCAGCGACACGGCGTGCGAATCAGGCGCTCCGGCGCCACGCAGCGCAACGCGTTGATGCATATCGCGGGGCGCCTGCTGGGCATTGCGATGTCGTTGTGCGCAGCGTCCCTGGTCATCGCGGCAGGCACACCCGTGGACGGCGACGGAATCGATCCACGCTACCTTCTGATGGACGGCAAGGGCCGCGCGGTCACCAATGCGAGCTTTCCCGACCGTTTCCAGTTGCTGAGCTTCGGTTATGCCGCCAGCGCCGACATAGGCCCAACCACGCTGGCCGAAATGGCCGAGGTGATGCAGCGCCTCGGCGAGCGCGCGGCGCGCGTGCAGCCGGTGTTCATCAGCGTTGATCCGGCGCGCGACCTGCCGTCGAGATTGCAAGGCTTCGTCGACCATTTCGATTCGCGCATCATCGGCCTGTCGGGGACGGAAGCGCTTACCACGCGCGTCGTGAACAACTACAAGCTGCACGTCAACATCGTGCGCGCACCCGATGCAGCGCCAGACGACTACACCGTCGAGCACAGCACGGGCATGCTCTTGCTCGACCCGAACGGCGAATTCGTCAGGGCGTTTCCGTTTGGCACCCCGGTGGCGGAGATCACCACCGCACTCGAAGCCCTGATCGAACCGGCGCCGACGCTGGACGCCCGGTGAATCAGGCCATGCGCGCACCGTCCGGCGACGGCTTCGACGATCGACCGATCACCGTGGCGAGCACGCGGAAAGTATGAACTCGCGCACCGGCACCCGATTCGCCGACACCGGCCGTCCACCGCTCACGCTCGGCGTATGGTGGATGGCGATCCGGCCGCGCACGCTGTCCTTGTCGGCCGTTCCGGTGCTCGTCGGCAGTGCGCTGGCATGGGCCGAAGGCGCCGCCATCGCGTGGCCGCCACTGGCTGTCGCGCTGGTGTGCGCGCTGCTCATCCAGGCCGGGACCAATCTGTTCAACGATGTCGGCGACGCGCTGCGCGGCAATGACGGGCCAGACCGCCTCGGCCCGCCGCGTGTCACCGCCGCAGGACTGGCCAGCGCGGCACAAGTGCGTCGCGCGGCGCGAGCGACGTTCGGCGCCGCGTTTGTGGGTGGTATCTATCTGGTATCCGTCGGCGGATGGCCGATCGTGGTTATCGGGCTGGCATCGCTTGCGGCCGGCTGGGCGTACTCGGGCGGATCGCGGCCGCTCTCTCACAGCGCGTGGGGCGAAGCGCTGGTGATGCTGTTCTTCGGCCTCATAGCGGTGGCCGGCAGCCACTACCTGCAGCGCGGCGAATTTTCCGCTTCGGCACTGGCCAGCGGCCTGGCGCTGGGCGCACATGCCGCCGCGGTGCTATTGGTCAACAATGTGCGCGACCTCGAGGCCGACCGCCGCGCAGGGCGCCGCACGCTCGCCGCGGTGATCGGCCCTGCCGCCGCACGACGCCTCTACGGCGTCTTCCTGCTCGCCCCCTTTGCACTGCTCTCGACAGGCTTCGACGCACGCACGCTCGGACCGGTATGGCTCGCCCTGCCGGTGTGCCTGGTGCTCGCGCTGCGCTTTCGCGCACAGGCGCCGGGCGCACAGATGAACGTGCTGCTGGCACGCACCGCGCAGGCGCAACTCTTGCTCGGCGCGCTGTTGTGCGTCGCGCTGCTTATTTAGGCGTTGGACGGAACGCGCGATGCACGCTGGCGGCACACGCTACGAACTCTTCTATTGGCCCGGCATTCAGGGGCGCGGGGAATTCGTACGGCTGACGTTCGAGGCGGCCGGCGCGGCCTACGACGACGTGGCACGAAAAAGCGCGTCTGAGGGATTCGGCGTACCGGCGATGATGCGCGTACTGGAGGATGCGACGCAGCCTCGGCGGCCGTTTGCACCACCCTTCGTTCGCGTTGGCGAAACCGTGCTCGGCCAGACCGCCAACATCCTCAACGTAATCAGCCCACAGCTTGGTCTGGCACCCGTGGACGCCGAAGCGCGCGCCTGGGCACACCAGCTTCAACTCACCATCGCTGATCTCGTGAACGAAGTGCACGACACCCACCATCCGATCGCCGCCGGCCTGTACTACGAAGACCAGCAGGCAGAGGCGCAGCGGCGGGCGGCCGATTTCATTGCGCAGCGGCTGCCCAAGTTTCTACGCTATTTTGAAGGCGTCGCGGCTGCGAATGGGCACGCCGGACACCTGGTCGGTGACACGTTGACACATGTCGACCTGTCCGTTTTTCAACTCGTCGCGGGTCTGCGTTATGCGTATCCGTGCGCCATGCGCCGCCTCGATGCCGATATTCCACAGTTGCGCGACGTGCACGCGCGCGTGGCCGAACACCCCCGCGTGGCGGCCTACCTCGCCTCGCCGCGCCGCCTGGCGTTCAACGAGGCAGGCGTTTTTCGCCACTATCCCGCGCTCGACCGCTGAGCCTCAGAATTCGATCTGCGGTCCGTGCCAGCCGGCATCGCGCGGGCGAGCGCGCGCCAGCGCCTCCGCGGCACTGCACCAGCCTTCACAGGCATTGCGCCCGCTACGTCCGCGCCACAGATTGAGCAGCCATTTGCACTTCGCGTAGAAATGGAAAAAGCGCAGCACCGCCGCGCGTTGCAGCGCATTGGGCGCAACCACGCTGCACACCAGCTTGTCGTCGACCATGCCGCGATCACGCAAGGTGATCGCGCCCCACGCCTTGACGGTAACCCGCGCACCGAGCGGCAGGCGCGGTCCGAGGACGAGCGCGTCGAGCAGATCGCCTTCGAGTCCGAGATAGGCCGGCACAGCGCCATAGTTGAACGGGCACGGCAAGGGCGAAACGAAATCCACCCGGCCACTCGAACCACGTTTTAGAAAACTGCCGCGCGGCACCTCGATCACCACTTCGAGTTGGGGCGGCGCAGCGGGCGTGTCATTCATCCACACAGCCTAACCGAGATCGCACGCCCCGGTGAGGCTCACGCCGCGATTCCTCCGCTACCCACCCTCTTGAATGCCCGACGCCTCACCCTCGACCTCCTCGGCCAGATAGCGCCTCAAATAGCCACGGACCCTGACAAGATTCACGATGATCCACAGCACGACGGTCGCGGCAAGGACGATCACAAGACCCAACACGGGCCGATACAACAGCGCCGCGAGCACCACCGAAAACACCGACAGTGCAACCATGACCACCGCGTTGCGCTTGATGTTGCGCTCGCAGCGTTGCACATCGGTGGCCGTTTTCACGCCCGCCGTCTTGAGCGTCTGGCGCAAGGACACATAGTCGCGCTCCTGCTTCTGGGCCCTGCGCCCGAACGGATCATTTATGTTCATCGGATGGCGCCTCTTCGCGCCGAAAAAGAAGCGATCATACCGCGCTCGCACGCGCCTCTGTATCGGCGCGCCGACACGATCGGCGTAAGCAATCCGAAGGCTCACCGGTCGGATTCAATAGGTCCGCGACGGCGATCTTCTACGCGGCGACACCTGCGAAATCATGGAGGCATCAACGATGAACATCCGACAAAGCGTCTTTGTGGCTCTCACCGGCCTTGCAGCGGGCGGTTCGCTGCCGGCAACTGCAGCGGCCGAACCCACGGTAATCAAGCTGACTCAGATCGGCTGCCAGTTTGTGGAAAGCGAGAACGGCGTCGATCGTGGCTTTACGCCGCAGAACGCCGACGATTGCCGCAAGATCAACGCGGAAACTGGCGACCAACGCCTCGCCGAAGCCAAGGTGCTGGAGCTCGCGCCGGGCAAATACATATTCCGCGTGGAGAACAAGAACGTGCCCTACGAACTCGGATTCTGGGTACGCGGCGAGGGCCTGACCGGCCGCGCCCTGCTGCCCAGCGTATCGGGCGGCGGCCTGGTGACGGGCGCCACCCAGGATTACGAAATCGAGCTGCGCAAAGGTGAGTATCTGTATTCCTGCCCGCTCAATCCGACACCGGACTACAAGCTGGTGGTGAAGTAAAGCAGTGGCTGCGGCGGTGCGTTGGGAATGGGTTCAGCGCCGCCGATGCTTACCGATTCAGTCCGTGACGCCCAGCGATTGGCGCAACTGCCGGGTGAGCGCATCGACATCTACCGGCATCGTGCCGATCACTTCGATCGCCCGGTCTTCATACACATCCTCGGCCGGTCTCGCCGCCTGCACGGCGTCCATGCTCGCATCACGGTGGCGCAACATGGCC
>CBDULG010000260.1:0-4740 GCA_965367985.1 uncultured Rhodocyclaceae bacterium | reverse complement strand
AGATAGTGGGCCGCTGCGGCAGCAAGGCGCCGCCAGCGCGGTACGCGGTTTGACACGCCGGCAGACGTTCGGGGAGCATTCATGATCGCGAATTACATCGGATAGACTGCGTCATGACAAATTCGTCGATCACGCAATGCGACGCGCTATCGCCGAAATATCGAGAGCGCGCGCCGAACCGGCCGCGACGGAACGCGGGCTGCCACCGGCACCGTAGCAGCGCTCCGAGCGTTTGATGCCAGTCACCTTTCAACTCGACCAGCGGCGAGTGCGTCGCCATTTCGATTCTGCCGCAAAAACATACGACGCGGTCGACGCGCTGGCGCGGGCGACAAGTGAGCAGATGAGCGCACGGCTCGAAGGCATCCTTCATGCGCCGACCCGCGTACTCGATCTGGGCTGCGGCACGGGGCGCGATCTGACGGCCCTGGCGCGTCGCTATCCTGACGCAGCATGCATCGGCGCCGATCTGTCGCCCGCAATGATTGCCCGCATTCCAGCGCCCTCCGGCTGGTTGGCGCGCCTCGCCGGGCGGCGGCGCGGTGCTGGACGCGTTGTCGCGGATGTAAACGCCCTGCCCTTCGCGAGCGCGCGCTTCGATATGGTGTGGTCGAATCTCATGCTCAACTGGCTGGACGAACCGACCGCGGCACTCGCCGAGATGCGTCGCGTGATGCAGGTCGGCGGCATGCTGATGTTCGCCACGCTCGGCCCCGACACGCTCAAGGAATTGCGCGCGGCGCTCGACGATGCCGAAGGCGTTCATGTGCATCGCTTCATCGACATGCATGACATCGGCGACGCACTGATCGGCGCGGGCTTTGAAAATCCGGTAATGGACATGGACACGCTGACGCTCACCTACGCCAACTTCGATGACCTGATCGCGGACTTGCGCCTCTCGGGCAGCAGCAATGCCAGTACGGCGCGCCCACGCGGCCTGGGGCGACGAGCTCAGTGGCAGCGTGTGCGCGCAAGCTACGAGACCCTTCGCCGCGACGGCCGCCTGCCGGCAACATATGAAGTCGTGTATGGCCATGCGTGGAAGCCTGAACCGAAGACAATGGAAGACGGTCGCGCGGTGATTCGCTTCCAGTCGCGCCACCCGGCCTGAATAGGATGAATCACCCGCTGTGGCTGTTCGATCTGGACAACACGCTGCACAACGCCAGCGCGCATATCTTTCCGCATATCAATGCCGCGATGACCGCCTACATTGCAGAGCATGTCGGCGTGGATTTGCCCGCTGCCGACCGTTTGCGGGTCGACTACTGGCACCGTTACGGCGCGACTCTGCTCGGGCTCATCCGTCATCACGGCACGGATCCAGCGCATTTCCTGCAAGAAACGCATCGCTTCGAGCGCTTGCATGATCTGGTGGTCTTCGATCGTGCGCTGCGACACCGGCTGAATCACCTGCGCGGTCAGAAGATCATCTTTTCGAACGCGCCCGCGCGCTATGCCTGCGCGGTGCTCGAAGTGATGGGCATCCGCGCCTGCTTCGATAGCGTGTTCGCCGTCGAACAGATGCGTCTGGCGCCCAAACCAAGCGCCCGCGCGTTCCGGCGCGTGTTGCGCGCGCAGCGCATCGACGCGCGACGCTGCGTACTCGTCGAAGACAGCCTCGAGAACCTCAAGGCCGCCAAGCGGCTGGGCATGAAAACAGTGTGGATCAGCCGCGAACACGGCCGCCCGGCGTTCGTCGATGTGCAGTTGGCCAGCGTGCTCGCCCTGCCTCGCGCCGCCGGAAAGCTTGGTCTTGGGCGTTGACCGGCATTAGGCCATCATTCAGCGCGCCTCGCGCAGCCAGCGCGCCGCGTCCAGCGCGAAGTAGGTCAACACACCATCGGCGCCGGCGCGCTTGAACGCCACCAGCGCTTCGAGCGCGCAGGCGCGCTCGTCGAGCCAGCCGTTGGCTGCCGCCGCCTTGAGCATGGCGTACTCCCCGCTGACCTGATAGGCGTAGGTGGGCACACCGAACTCATGCTTGACGCGCCGCACGATATCCAGGTAGGGCATGCCGGGCTTGACCATGAACATGTCGGCGCCCTCGCTGATATCGAGCGACACTTCGCGCATCGCCTCGTCCGAATTGGCCGGATCGATCTGATAGGTGTATTTGTTGCCGCCACCGAGGTTTCCCGCCGAACCGACCGCATCGCGGAACGGCCCGTAGAAACTCGAAGCGTATTTGGCCGAATAGGCGAGGATGCGGGTGAGCGCGTGTCCACCGCCGTCCAGTTCTGCACGAATGCGCGCGACGCGGCCGTCCATCATGTCGGAAGGCGCGACCACGTCGACGCCGGCGTCGGCATGGCTGCGTGCCTGCTTGGCGAGCGCTTCGAGCGTTTCGTCGTTCATCACGTAGCCGGTCGCGTCGATCAGGCCGTCCTGGCCGTGACTGGTGTAGGGATCGAGCGCAACATCGGTAATCACGCCAAGTTCCGGAAAGCGCGCCTTGAGCGCGCTAACTGCGATCGGCACGAGACCCTCCGGATTCCAGGCCTCTTCCGCCTGTTCGCTTTTTTTTCCGGCCTCGACGACCGGGAACAGCGCCAGTGCCGGCACGCCGAGTTCCAGGGCCTGTTCAGCCACAGCAAGCAACAGATCGACCGACAGGCGCTCGACGCCGGGCATCGACGCCACCGACTGCCGCTGACCTTCGCCGGGCAGCACGAACACCGGATAGATCAGATCGTCGGTGCTCAGCACATTCTCGCGCATCAGGCGGCGCGAAAAGTCGTCACGCCGCATGCGGCGCATGCGTATCGCCGGAAATACAGGGTTCTGGTTCATGCACTCACCCGAGCTTCAGATTGCAAAAAATGGCCAGTTTGGCGGGAACTTTGAGCGCGCGCATTGATCTAGGCAATAGATGGCACATGCCGTCTCCCGCTTTCACCTCCCTGAGCGGGCGCCCTACCCCCAAGAGTAGGGCATTCAACCCCCGGCTTTCCTCCCCTTTGGCCGGGGGTTTTCTTTTGTCACCACCGGCGGCACATACGCCGGCACGTGCGCCGACACCGCGTCCAGCCAGCCCGCAACAGTCGATTCGACCTCCTCGATGCCGGATTTCTTGAGGCTGGAGAAGAGTTGCACGGTGACGGCATCGCCCCACTCGGCCAGCGCCTTGCGCGTCTTGGCGAGGGCACTCGCCGCTTCATTCCTCGACAGCTTGTCGCTCTTGGTGAGCAGAATGTGTACTGGCCGGCCGCTCGGCGCAAACCAGCCAAGCATCTGCCGGTCAAGTTCGGTCAGGGGACGGCGCGAATCCATGATCAGCACCAGTCCAATGAGGTTCGATCGTTCCTGAAGGTAGTTTTCGAGCAGCCCCTGCCACTGACGCCGCACCTTTTCGGGCACATCGGCATAGCCATAGCCGGGCAGATCGACCAGCACCGCACCACTGCGCAGCCGGAAAAAGTTGATGAGTTGCGTGCGTCCCGGCGTTTTCGACACATAGGCCAACCGCGTGTGCGCGGCGAGTGTGTTGATTGCGCTGGACTTACCCGCGTTCGAGCGCCCGGCAAAGGCGATCTCTGCGCCGTTAGGTAGCGGCAGTCCCTTGGGTTCGGCAATCGAAATTTCAAAGGCGGCGTGTCGGAACAGGGACATGGCGTCGGAGCGGACCAGAGGTGCGGCGGGACGGCGGGGAATCCGCGGGCTGCGTCGCGCAAACCCGGAAAGCTGTTATAGAATATCAGGATTCAACGAATCGACGACGGCTATCCGAGGACACCAACACCATGCTGAAGCGCACCATGTTGCTCTCACTATTGCTCGCCGCGGGCAGTCTCCAGGCGCAGGAAAAAACCGCCGAGCCCGACCTTGCGAAGGGCAAGGAGATTGCCGAGACGATCTGCGCCGGCTGCCATGCACCCGACGGCAACAGCCCGTTGCCGGCAAATCCCAAGCTGGCGGGACAGATCCCGGAATATCTATACAAGCAACTGGTGGAGTTCAAGGGCAGCGAAGAAACACCGCCCGCGCGCGTCAATGCCGTGATGAACGGCATGGTGATGGCGCTCACCGACGAAGACATGAAAAGCCTTGCCCACTATTTCGCCGGCCAGAAACTCGATCCTTCGGCCGCGACGAACGCGGAAACCGTCGAGTGGGGGCAAAAGCTGTGGCGCGCCGGCGATGCGTCGAAGGGCTTGCCGGCCTGCGCGGCCTGTCATGGCCCCGCCGGCGAAGGGCTGCCCAGCCAGTATCCGCGCCTCGCGGGCCAGTTCGCCGAGTACACGGCGGCACAGCTGAAAATGTTCCGCGCGGGTGAGCGCGCCAACGATCCGGCCAAGATGATGCGCATGATTGCACTCAAGATGACCGATCAGGAAATCGCAGCGGTCTCGGATTTCATCGCGGGTCTGCGTTAGATCCGGACGATTCGGTGCAGTGAAGAGGGGTGGCTAAGGCCACCCTTTTTTTGTTCGATGAATGCAATCCCCGGAAGCGAGAAATGATGTGACGCATCTTTTCACTCGCCGCTGCGACGGCGTTCGTCGCCGCCAGTTCCGCGGCAGTCGCGCACCATCATATCGGCAAGGACCGCGTCGATTTCAGCCAGGGGGCGTACTGCATCATGGCTTGGCACATGGGCTTGCTTCGCGAATGGGTGCGCAATATGCAGTAATCCAAACGCCTCACGGGGCTCATTTACACGCCGGACACGCGGCCTGTCACAGGGAGCCGCCTGTTACCCACGGCGTGTTCGAACATGGACGATTTTCGCGACAC
>CBDULG010000259.1:0-4742 GCA_965367985.1 uncultured Rhodocyclaceae bacterium | reverse complement strand
AAGGTGCGATGGAACGGCCTGGCCCGCAGCTGCGCGTCGCGGCACCGGGCGGGTCGGCAGATTGCGCATTAGCTCACCAGCGTGTAGCCGACGCCATGCACCGAGCGAATCAGTTTCCGCCCGGGCAGGCAGTGGTCCAGCGGCGGCAAGGATTGTGCGCGCTTGATGGCTGTCGCGTACCCCTCAGGCACGAAAAAGCCCGCGGGCTCGCGGGCTTTATTTTGTGCACGCTGCGTGAAATTACGGGCGCACGACGATGTCGTTCTCGACGCGCCTGACGCCTTTCGTCTCGCGTGCGATTTCACCCGCACGGGATTTCTCAGCGTTGCTCTTGGCGAAACCCGATAGTTGCACCGTGCCTTGCAGCGTCTCGACGCTGATCGAGGTGGCGGCGACCGTCGGATCGTCAGCCATGCGTGCCTTGACGCGGGTGGTAATCGTCGCATCGTCGACATATTCGCCAACCGTGGACTGGTCGCGGGTGACGGCGCAACCGGCTGCGGTGAATGCGAGCAGGCCGGACAGGGCAAGGGTGGCGGCGGTGTGCTTCATGTAGTTTCTCCTTGGGTGATTGCTGTCAAATACAGGGCGCGTTGCAGTGCCAGAAATTCAACTCCATAGTAGCCGCTTTGCCGCGCCGGCGCTGTCCGACACGGCGGATTCAGATGTAGGAGGATTCCTGCAGGACTAGCGCCCCAAGGCAAGGTAGACCGTGCAAGACGATTCACCGCCAGTGTAGAAATTTGGAAACCGCACGGCGTGAGATGCGGCATGCGCAAACGCCGTGTTCAGCAGCGTGATCACGTCGTCGTCGGGCGGGTCGTTCGACCAAAGCGCGAAGACACCGCCTCGGTGGATCTTGTCGGCCAGATTGCGCAGCGCGGCGGGCGTGTAGAAGTTACTGTTGCCCGCGTTGAGCCAGTGTGTGGGCGAGTGGTCGATATCGAGGAGCACAGCGTGTACGCGCTCGCCGGGCGTTGCAGGATTGAAGCTGTGTCCGGGTGCCGTGGCCAGCGCGAAGAAGTCGCCCTCGCGCAGCGTGCAGCGCGCGTCGTCGGTGAGGGCGGGGCCAAGCGGCACGAGGCCGCGGCGGTGCCAGTCGATGACCGGCGCCATGACGTCGATGACGGTAAGAGATCGCACCGCGGGATTTTCGAGTGCGGCGACCGCTGTGTAGCCAAGACCGAGACCACCGACCACCACGTCGAGCGCGGTGCCTTCAACGCGGGCCAGTCCAAGCTTGGCGAGCTGGATTTCCGATTCGGTGAACAGGCTGGACATGAGAAATTCGTCGCCCAGCTTAACCTCGTAGACGATCCTGCCGTCGAGGCGCGGCTCGGCGCGGCGGCGCAAGCTGATGTCACCCAGTGGCGTCTGTTGGTAGTCAAGTTCTTCGAAGGCGAACATGCGGGTTCCGTGGTGTGGGCCGGTGTGCTTTCAGTCTTTGCGTTGCGCGACCGCCAGTTCGGTTTCGGCACGCGCTTCGACAATGTCGCACGCCGGGCGGAAGCTGTCGGCGTCAGCGGCCCGCCACCAGTCGGCATAGACCGTGGAGTCAGGGTCGTCACGCAGCACCCCTTCGGGCAGAAACGGGTAGATGCGGTCAAGTGCACTGCCGCGTGTCGTGCCGACGCGGTGCATGAGGTGGTGGGGTTGCAGGTCGCGTGGATGGGCGAGGCCGGCGGCCGCGACGATGCCGGCCAGCGCTTCCACCGTTTTCTGGTGAAAGCGCGCGGCGCGCTCGGCCTGTACGTCGACCACCAGCCCGCGTTGACGCCACTTGTCCTGCGTGGTGACGCCCGTGGGGCAGTTACCGAGGTGGCAGCGTTGCGCCTGAATGCAGCCGATGGAAAACATGAAGGCGCGCGCCGCGTTGCACCAGTCGGCACCAATCGCCATGTTCTGCGCGAGGCTCATGCCCGAGTAGACCTTGCCGCTGGCAACGAGGCGCACCTGATCGCGCAGACCGCTACCCACCAGCGCGTTGCGCATGAGCACGAGCCCGTCCACCAGCGGCATGCCGACCGAGTCGGACAGTTCCTGCGGCGCGGCGCCAGTGCCGCCTTCGCCGCCGTCGATGACGATGAAGTCGGGGTGCAGCCCGGACTTGAGCATCGCTTTCATGAGCGCGAAAACCTCGTGCGGCTGGCCGACGCACAGCTTGATGCCGACGGGTTTGCCACCGGACAGTTCGCGCAGTCGCGCCGCGAATTCGAGCAGTTCGACCGGCGTCGAAAAGGCGGAGTGGGCGGCCGGGGAAAGGCAGTCCTGATAGGCCGGTACCTTGCGCGCGCGGGCGATCTCCTCGGTCACTTTCGCAGCGGGCAACAGTCCGCCCTTTCCGGGTTTGGCACCCTGGCTCAATTTGATTTCGGTCATCTTCACTTCGTCGCGCTGCGCGTTTTCGGCGAAGTGTGCGGGATCGAACTTACCCGCCGCATCGCGGCAGCCGAAATAGCCCGAGCCGATTTCCCACACCAGATCACCGCCGTGTTTGAGGTGGTATTCGCTGATGCCGCCCTCGCCGGTGTCGTGGTAGAACCCGCCCAGCCGCGCGCCCTTGTTGAGCGCTTCGATGGCGTGGGCGGAGAGCGCGCCGAAACTCATCGCGGAAATGTTCAATACTGAAACGTCATAAGGCCTGCCGGTGCGCTGGTTGCCGACCTTGACCCGCGGTGACGTGTCGGGCTGCGCCGCGGGGGCGATCGAATGCGATAGCCATTGGTAGTTCTCCGCCGTGGTATCGCGCTCGGTGCCGAACGGCTGGGTGTCGGTCTCGCCGCGCGCGCGGGCGTGCACGAGGCGGCGTGCCTCGAGATTGAAGGGCGTCCCGTCGAGGTCGCCCTCGACGATGTATGACCGCAGATAAGGCCGCAGATCGTAGAACAGCCAGCGAATCCGGGCGGCGACCGGGAAGTTTCGGGTGAGCGTCCAGCGCGGCTGGAACCAGTCGTAAACGCCCAGCGCGACGATCAGCACGCAGGCGACGAAGGTGAGGAGCCACCACGGGTCGACGAAGGCAGCGGCCAGCGACGCCAGCGCGAGCACGAAGGCGGCGACCGGGAGGATGGTGCGTTTGAGAATATCGGTCATCGGCGGCAGTTGTCGGTGACGGGGGTGGGTCGAGCGCATAGGCCGATTGTCGCCGAGTCGCGCCGCGCTGACCAGCGCGGGCATTTCACGCTTGGCGTATGCTGCGGCGCAGCGAAAAGGGAAGGGTTTGCATCTTGATGTTGACTGCCCGTACTATCCCCGGTTGATTCCCCACAACCCCAAAACAACAGAGGTTTCTTCATGAAAGGACGACGGATTGTCCTTGCGGCCGCATTGGCCGCAGCCACGCTGCCGGCCTGGGCGGTCGAAGGCGATGCCGAAGCTGCAAAAAGCAAGATATCGATGTGCGTCGGCTGTCATGGCATCCCCGGCTATCGCACTGCGTTTCCCGACGTATATCACGTGCCCAAGCTCGGCGGTCAGCATCAGGCCTACATCGTGCAGGCCTTGCAGGCGTACAAGCGCGGCGACCGCAGCCATCCGTCGATGCAGGCCATCGCGGCAAGCCTGAGCGAGCAGGACATGGCCGACCTGGCGGCGTACTACGGAGAGGCGAAATGAGCGACAAGATCATCACGTCGATCGCGCTGAGCTGCGCGCTGTCGCTGCTTGCAGTCGCACCCGCGCTGGCGGGTGGCGACGCGGCAGCAGGCAAGGAGAAATCTCTGGTGTGCGCAGCCTGCCACGGCCAAAAGGGCGAGAGTGTAGCGCCCGACTTTCCCAAACTGGCTGGACAGCACGCCGACTATCTGGAACGTGCGATGCTCGACTACAAGACGGGCAAACGCAAGAACGCGATCATGGCGCCCCAGATGGAAGCGCTGAGCAAGGCCGACATCGAAGATCTGGCGGCTTACTACGCGTCGCAGGAAGGCTTGGTCGTCAAGCGCTGATCGGCCGGTCAGGGCAAGAAAACAACGCGCCGGCCGCGCCTATGCGAGGCCGGCGCGTTTGCGTACGGCGTTCACGTAAGCCGCGCCGTCGGGCGGCTGGCGGTCGCGCTGCGCTTGCCAGATGGTTTCACCGAGGCATTCGAGCACTTCGTGCAATGCGTCGTGGCGGTTGCCGAGGCGCAATTGCAACTGCGCGAAGGCTGCCTTGAGTCCGGGCGGCTGGTCGATCGACAGTTGTTCCTCGATCGCCAGATGCAGCGACAGGTGCAGAAAGGGATTTACCTGACCGTCTTCGGGTGTGAAGTCGCGGGCGACTGCGTCGGCATCTTCGAGAAGCGCGTGGTATTCGGGGTGCAGGCTGGCGATATCGACGAACTGCGTCTCGAGCGGCGTCAACACCTGTTTTTCGCGGTGCTTGTTCCATGCGTCGATGAAAAACTGGCGCGCCTGGTCGCGGGAGGGGTCGAACCTGGTATTAGCCTCGAGATGCGGATTCGTCGGGTGAGTTTACCTTGTCAGTGAAGTTGCACAGATCGCGCACGGTGCACGCGCCGCAACGCGGCTTGCGCGCCGTACACACGTAACGCCCGTGCAGGATCAGCCAGTGGTGTGCGTCGAGCAGATACGCTTTCGGTACGCGTTTCAGCAGACGCTTTTCGACCTCGTCCACGTTCTTCCCGGCCGCCAGCCCGGTGCGATTGGCGACGCGGAAAATGTGGGTGTCGACGGCCATTGCGGGTTGTCCGAAGGCAGTATTGAGCACCACGTTGGCAGTTTTTCGGCCAACGCCGGGCA
>CBDULG010000258.1:0-4747 GCA_965367985.1 uncultured Rhodocyclaceae bacterium | reverse complement strand
TGCTTCCCGCTGATCGCCAGCAGCTCGGCCTTCGCCTACCGCAACTGGCGACCGGACTGGCGCGGGGTCGCGAGTGACCTTGGGGCGCGTTACCTGGTGGACGGCACGGTGCGGCGATCTGATCGAAAACTCAGAATCTCCGCGCATGTGATCGATGCGATCACGGGACGTTACATATGGGCCGAGTCGTTCAATCTGGAGCTTGACGATGTCCTGACCGTCCAGGAGGAGGCTGCGCGCCGGATTGCTGCCACGGTCGAGCCGGAACTCGAGAAGGCCGCGTTGCGCCGCATCGTAAGAATGCGCACTGAGGATTTGACCGCTTGGGATCATGTACTGCAGGGGTCCGCGCTGGTAACCAAGTGGACGGCCGAAGACAACGCGCGGGCACGATCCCATTTCAGACAGGCCATTCGGCTCGATGCCAGCTACAGCGACGCGTTCATGGGCCTCGCGAACGGGCTTCTTCGTGACATCTTTGTCGGAGCCGCCGTATCACGCGAGCAAACACTGGCGAAAGGATTTGAAGCCGCACGCGAGGCGGTCGCTCTCGACACGAATTCCTCGTCGGCGCACCTTTCGCTAGGGCACGCTTACGTTTGGGCAGAGGACTACGCGTCGGCAGTTTCCGAGACGGAACTCGCCGTTGAGCTCAATCCCAGCAACGCCCACGCCCGCATGGCACTGGGCAACAGGCTGGACCTGATCGGCAAGACGACCGAGGGAATTGCGCAAATGATGCGCTCGCTTCAGCTGAATCCACGCGATCCGACGCGTTTCAATTACATGGGCTATCTTGCCCGTGCCCACATCACCCTGGGCGAGTATGAGAAAGCGCTGCAATGGGCCCGCAAGGCGGAACAGCTGCGACCCGATCAACCGGGCGTACATTTCCGGATGGCAGTCTGTCTCGGTCACCTGGGCCTGGTGGAGGAGGCCAAGGCAGCTCTCGCCGAGTGCGAGCGATTGCAACCCGGCTTCGTAGCCAAGCGCACGACTTGGCGGCCCTATTCCGACGAAGCGCGAAACGAACACTTCTTCGCCGGCCTGCGGCGGCTCGGGCTATTTCCCTAGCAGCCTGTCGGACTATCCTGCGGCAATATGCCGTGTCGCCCCAACGCTCATGGTGGTTGGCGCCGCCACCCCCGACAATGAAAAACGACGCGAACACCACGTATGTAGGGCGGGCTTGAGCCCGCCGCAATACCCGGCGAGACACCGATGGCCGGATAAATCCGTCCCTACGTCAACTTCACGTCGTGCCATTTCACGCTAAAACCCTAGTTCTACGCGGGCTGGCGATCGTCAAGGAAGTGGCAGGGCAACACAGCGCGCCGAAGCGATGGCGTTCAGTCGCAATCACGATGTCGGGCGTGCGCCGGCAAGGACGGTCATTTCGACGGGGTCGCCCAAGGGAGGCGCCTGTCGCCTGCGGGTCGATCAGCGCTTGCCCGCGACACCGAAACGCGGCGTTTCATGCGCCGTGGTGGGCGCGACGTCGCTAGCGGCAAGGTCCGCAAGAATCGGGCAATCAGGTCGATCGTCGCCGTGGCAACAGTCCGCCAGATGGGTGAGCGTGGCGACCATGCCTTCGAGTTCGGCGATCTTGCGCTGCAGCCGCTCCACATGGCCGAGGGCGAATTGCTTGACGTCGCCACTCTTGCGCGACCGGTCCTGCCACAGCGCCAGCAATTCGCTGATCTGCTCGACCGTGAAGCCAAGGTCGCGCGCGCGGCCGACGAAGCGCAGCGTGTGGATGTCGGACTCGCCGAAATGCCGATAGCCCGCCTCCGATCGGCCGGCGGGCCGGATGAGGCCGATGGACTCGTAATAGCGGATCATCTTGGCGGAAACGCCCGATGCCTTCGCAGCCTGTCCGATATTCATGGTGAATGTCCTCCTAAAGCGGGGGCGAGCTGACAGCCCGCCCCCGTGGTTTCAATCAGTCAGGCGGGCTGCGTCGCACGGGCCGCCGTCTGTGGCTCCGTCGCCACCGAACCGCTCGTGCGGCTTGCGGCAAGTGGTGGCGAGAAGCGCTTCAGGCGCAGCGCGTTGCCCAGCACGAAGATGCTCGACAGCGCCATCGCGCCGGCCGCCAGCACCGGTGAGAGCAAGGTGCCATTGACTGGATAGAGCACGCCCGCGGCCACCGGAATGAGCGCCGTGTTGTAGGCAAAAGCCCAGAACAGGTTCTCGCGGATGTTGCGGATCGTTGCCTTGGAGAGCGCGATGGCGTTGGCGACGCCGCCCAGATCGCCCGACATCAACACCACGTCGGCCGCCTCGATGGCGATGTCGGTGCCGGTGCCGATGGCCAGGCCGACATCCGCGACCGCCAGCGCTGGCGCATCGTTGATGCCGTCGCCAACATACGCGAGCGCGCCATGCGTGCTCTGTAGCCGCTTGACGGCTTCGACTTTGCCTTCCGGCAACACCTCGGCTACCACTTCATCGATTCCGAGCTGACGTGCAATCGCGTTGGCGGTGCGCTTGTTGTCGCCGGTGATCATGGCAACCTTGAGGCCCAGTTCGTGCAGCGCACGGATCGCCGCCGGGGTGCTCGCCTTGATCGGGTCGGCGACTGCGATGATCGCCGCCAGCTGGCCGTCGATGGCAGCGTATAGCGGCGATTTGCCCTCGTCACCGAGTCGCCGTGCGCTGTCCGCAAAGACCGCGACGTCCAGTCCGATCTGCTTCATGAAGCGGTCGGCACCGATCTCCACCCGGGTGCCACCAATGTCGGCGCGAACACCGTAGCCGGTGACGGCCTCGAAGCTGTCGAGCTGTGCCAGCGCGATGTTTTGCTCCTCGGCCGCGGCGACGATGGCACGCGCGATCGGGTGCTCCGAGCGGGCCTCGACCGCGGCGACATGGGCCAGCACGCTGTCGCGCTCAAAGCCGTCGGCGACGATCAGGTCGGTCAGTTCGGGCCGGCCCTTGGTCAGCGTGCCGGTCTTGTCGACCGCCACCACGTGCGCATCCTTGAGCTGTTGCAGCGCTTCACCCTTGCGAAAGAGCACGCCCATCTCGGCGGCGCGGCCAGTGCCGACCATGATCGAGGTCGGTGTAGCCAGCCCCATCGCGCATGGGCAGGCGATGATCAGCACCGCCACCGCATTGATCAGCGCGAAGCTCAGCGCCGGCTCGGGGCCGAAGATCAGCCACACAATGAAGGTGGCGAGCGCGGCCGCCATCACCGCCGGCACGAACCACATCGTCACGCGGTCGACGATCGCCTGGATCGGCAACTTGGAGGCCTGCGCCTGCTCGACCATGTGGATGATCTGCGCCAGCACGGTATCGGCACCCACTTTGGTGGCGCGGAAGGTCAGAGCGCCGTTCTGGTTGACGGTGCCGCCGACCACCTCAGCGCCCGTGGTCTTTTCCACCGGCACTGGCTCGCCGGTGATCATCGACTCGTCGACAAAGCTCGAACCCTCGACCACCTCGCCGTCGACCGGCAGACGCTCGCCCGGGCGCACGTCGATGAGATCGCCCGTCAACACGTCGTCGATTGCCACCTCGATGGTTTTGCCATCGCGCACCACGCGCGCCGTCTTGGCCTGCAGGCTGATCAGCCGCTTGATCGCTTCCGAGGTGCGGCCTTTCGCCTTCGCCTCGAGGTAACGGCCAAACAGGATCAGGGTGACGATTACCGCGGCCGCCTCGTAGTAGACGTTGACCGTACCGGCCGGCAGCAGCGTCGGCGCGAACGTGGCCACAACCGAATAGCCCCACGCGGCCGCGGTGCCCACCGCGACCATTGAATTCATGTCGGGCGCCCCGCGCAACAGTGCGGGCACGCCCTTGGTGAAGAAGCGCATGCCCGGGCCGAACAGCACGATCGTGGTCAGCGCGAACTGCAGCAGCCAGCTCGTCTGGGTGCCAATGGTGTGCATGATCCAGTCGTGCACACCGGGGATGAAGTGCGAGCCCATTTCCAGAATGAACACCGGCAGGGTGAGGATCGCCGCCAGGCCGAGGGCGCGTTTAAGTGAGCGCGACTCCGCTTCACGCCGTGCCGCGTCGACGTCGGCGGTGCTGCGTTCGTCCGAGACGATCGGTGTCGCTTCGTAACCTGTCTGTGAGACAGCGCGAACCAGATCGGCGGGGGTGACGCCGCGCGCAACTGTGACCTGCGCACGCTCGGTCGCCAGATTGACACTGGCGCGGTTCACGCCGGGAACGGCCGACAGGGCCCGTTCGACGCGCCCCACGCAGGATGCGCAGGTCATGCCGCTGACCGCCAGATCGATGGTCTCCTCGGCAACGTGGTAGCCGGTGCGCTCGATCGCCTCGATCGCGGCGGCCACATTCGGGGCACCGCTGAAGGAAATGTCGGCGCGCTCGGTGGCGAGATTGACGTTGGCGGTGTCAATGCCGGGGACCGCCTTCAAGGCCCGCTCGACACGACCGACGCAGGACGCGCAGCTCATGCCTTCGACGGAAAGACTCAAGGTTGAAGCCGTGTCAGCGCTGCGCTCGGTTTTTGGGGAAGTCATCTTTGGCTCCTTGTTCGGTGATCCCGACCATGAAGAGGGGGACCTGCACTGCACTCTAAAGTTTCCAATGATGGGAAGGTCAAGGGGTAAATAATAATTATTTTGGGCTTGACCTTCCAATGATGGGAAGCCTGATAAAGAAGCTCCGTTCCATCCCCTCTGGAGTTAGACATGAAACTGAGCATTCCCAAAATGAGCTGCGGCGGCTGCGTTCAAACCATCACGCAGGCAATCACGTCCGTCGA